>BIFV01000030.1 GCA_003990955.1 Sporomusaceae bacterium FL31 | reverse complement strand
AGTTTTTCCACCTTTGCGGACGATAAAAGCCAACACTCTATCTTTTGGCAGCGAGATGGTTTGAGCAGGCGTTAATTCATCAGCTACAACAATCCAGTTTCCCGTTGCCGGGAACTGCTGCTCTGATGGACTATCTGTATTCAAATTCTGAATTAACTGCTGAGCAACATCCTGAATATCGACAATTCGCTCACGAAAATAGGGATCGTTTAATGAACTTAACATGGCAATAGCCTCGTCAGCCACTTGCCTTGCCGCTTTTTCTGCCTGCAGCTGCCTTTCTCTTATGCGCACTTGCATTTCACCTGCAAAAGCAGGATCACTCAACAACAACCGGTGAGCAGCAAAAATTCGTGCCAGCTCCTCACCCTGTTCAGTCCGAACTTGTTCTTCATACTTGGCCAAGGCCTGATCAGTACTTGCAATGGCTTGCTGCAGCCGTTCCAACTGTCCTTCAATATCAACTGGGCCATGTTCTTCCGCTTCTTGCAAATTTATCGCCTTGGCCATGGTTGGTAATAGCCAGGTTGGTCCGGCTACATGGCCTGGTGATGCCCCAATGCCTTGCCATTGTTTTTGGTCCAACATATTACGCCTCTCCTTTATCCGCCAGATCAGCAATCAGTTTGATTAACTCATCTGCCGCTGCTGACGCATCAGGACCGTCGACAATTAATTGAACAACACTGCCAGATGACAAACCCAGCGAAAGAATTCCGAGAAGACTTTTTCCATCCACTTCCCGCTCAGCCTTTTTTAACCATACTTTGCTCTGATAACGGTTGGCAGTTTGAACCCATAGTGTAGCCGGACGGGCATGAAGTCCACTTTTATTATTGATTGTTAATTCATGAATAATCATATTTCTCACCTACCTAAATTATTTGATGTAGGGGCTATTCTATATGATCGCTGTAAGCGAAGAGTAGTCAGTGTTAAACATTCTAATGATCAATCACCATTTGCTTATTTGAACTCGCGGCAAAATTTCCGCAACTTGCTGGACTGAACCTGCCTGAGTGCCAGGTTGAATAACCGATGCAGTAGCTGCCGCTGTCCCCAATCGCGCACAATCCTGCAAAGATAATCCCTCAGTTTGACCAGCCACAAATCCGGCAACCATAGCGTCACCAGCTCCTACCGTACTTTTTGCAACAACAGCAGGTGGTCTGGCCATAATAAATTCATTTTTTTGCGCAACAATTGCACCGCGCGCTCCCAGGCTTACAATAACTTGTTGGATACCGCCGGCAAGTAAATCCTCAACTGCTGAACGAATCTCAATTTCTTCAGCTAATGACCGGCCAACCAATTGGCTCAGTTCCTCCAGATTGGGCTTAATGGCATAGGGTGTGGCTTTTATCCCTTCGCGCAAAGCCGAACCGCTGCTGTCAAGAAAAACTCTTGCTCCTTGTTGCTGCAGTCTGGTTATTAATTGGCGGTAAATATCTTCT
>BIFV01000029.1 GCA_003990955.1 Sporomusaceae bacterium FL31 | reverse complement strand
GATCCTGATAAATATCGCAATATTGTCTGGAATGGTGAATGTGCAGCATCCTGTGCGGAGTATCTCTATGCAAATTATGGAAATTAAATAACAGGCTGGCAGGGTTTATTTGCTTATTGTCGAAATAATCAAACAATAATAACGGGGGCTTTGAGTGAGTGAACTGCTTATTACAACGAAGTTTTGAGGTCATAAAATAAGCACCAGCTCTGCGAAGCATGCCGCAAAACTATCACTGTAATCGCGCAATAAATTCCAGCCAATGAGATTAGGCTCGCCGCAAGCCAATCCAGCCATAATCGTTGCCATATCTCCGCCTACTTTGCGCGCTTTTCCATCAGCAGCAAGCACTGATTGATAAAAGCAGTCAGCTTGATTGGACTCTACAATGGTCATATGCGGACGTTCATTCTGAAATAGATCGGTGAAATATCCTTGCACGGCGCCAGCTAAGGAACCCACGCCAGCCTGCACAAAAACATGCGATGGTTTTTGGATGTTAACAGCATTCAGTTGTTCTAACGCTTCGGCCGCTAATGTTCCATAGCCTTGCATAATCCAGGCAGGAATATCCTGGTACCCTTCCCAAGCCGTGTCTTGTACCATGACCCAGCCATGTTTGCGGGCAGCCGCTGCTGTCATCCGGACTGTATCGTCATAGTTAAAGTCAGTGATAGAGGCTTCGGCACCTTCGTTTCTAATGGCTTGCAGGCGATACGGTGAACTTCCCTTAGGCATATACACGACTGAGCGCTGGCCTAACTGCCGTGCTGTCCAGGCTATTCCACGGCCATGATTGCCATCCGTGGTCGTAGCAAACGTAATGTTGCCTAATTGCTGCTTAACCTGGGATGAAGTCAGAACAGCGAACGGCAGTTCATTAATATTACGCTGCAGTTGCTCAGCCATATGCCTGGCAATTGCATAGGAGCCACCTAAAACTTTAAAAGCGTTTAAACCAAAACGCCATGATTCATCTTTGATATAGATTCCAGCGACCCCCAGTTTTTCGGCTAGGTTAGGCAAGCTGTGTAGCGGAGTCGGACTATATTGCGGAAAGCTGTTATGAAATTTTTTTACTGTGTGAATGGCTTCCCTGCTAAATAAAGCAGTAGCTGACCCCAGCTCTTGCTTTTGCTTCATAGAGTTGACTTTCCATTGAATAAACTCGGCCATAACAATGATTCCTCCCCTGGTGAAATTTTTCAGCAATAACCCTATGCAAGATTCGCGCCAGCAGCCGAGCCGCTCTTTGTCCTTTTTGTGCACTGTGAATAGACTGTCACTTATTTTTAGGTTAGGCCAATGTTCGCCGAAAACTGGCATAGTTTTTGCAACTAAAAATAACCAATTAGCAATAGTTATTAAATAACTGAATTTAAATAAGGGAGGAACGACCATGGGAGATATCATGCGGCCAATTTCCCTGAGGGAACTTATTAAACGAATGTTTCAAGAGTTTGCCACAGCCCGTACCATCTTCGCTCTGCCTGAAATTTCTTTTTTCCGAAAACGCTCAAACAAACTGGTAAGTCTGTTTGGCGAAACTTGTGAAACTCCCTTAGGTCCGGCAGCAGGCCCTCATACCCAATTAGCACAAAATATTATCACAGCCTACCTAGCCGGCAGCCGCTTCATTGAATTAAAAACGGTTCAGGAGCAAGAGCCTCCAGTGGCAAAGCCTTGTATTGATGCGGAAGATGAGGCTTTTAATACTGAATGGTCATCAGAATATCCGGTTGAACAGGCCTATGACGAGTACATTAAAGCCTGGATCGTTCTGCATCTTCTAGAGGAAATCTTTGAGCTTCGCACAGGTCGTCAACGCTCTTTTCTATTTAATATGAGTGTCGGCTATAATATGCAAGGTCTCAAATCAGCACGCATGGATGCTTATATCAACAACTTAATGAATGCATCAGCCCAGCCTGCTTTCATGAATTATCTCGATGACCTGGCTTGGGTATTGCAACAAGAAAATTTTTTCAAGAATACCGGTCTCGAGAAAAAACTGGTTAGCTTAAAGGACTTGCCTGATCGAATTTCGCCAGTTATTTGTAAATCAGTAACCTTATCAACCATGCATGGCTGCCCTTCAAGTGAAATTGAAAAAATCTGTGCCTACCTGCTGACCGAAAAGAAATTAGCCACTTATGTGAAATTGAACCCTACCTTATTGTCTTTTCCGATTGTTAAGCAGATGCTCGCTACATTAGGATTTGATTATATTACCCTGTCTGAAGAATCCTTTACCCATGACCTGCAATACCAGGCTGCAATTCCCATGTTGAATCGATTGCAACAATTAGCCCAAACGACTCAAGGATTTTTTGGCGTAAAACTGACCAATACGCTGGGTTCAGTCAATTTTAAGAACAAACTGCCCGGCTCTGAGATGTATCTTTCTGGTCGCCCGCTGTTTCCTTTGGCCATCAATCTGGCTGCCAGAATAAGCCAGGAATTTAATGGCCAATTGTCGATTTCTTTTTCAGCCGGTATTAGCGAGCATAATGCTGCAGCTGTTTTTGCCACTGGTATTAAGCCCCTAACCTTAGCCACTGAACTGCTGAAACCAGGCGGCTATAACCGGCTATCGGCCATTGCCACTAAATTAGAAAATTTAGACGGCTGGGAGAATACCAGAATCGACACTGTAAAGGTAGCTGATTTGGCTGAGAAATCGCTGCAAGCCGATTACACGCAAAAGTCTTACCGGGGTAAAAACAAAGCCTCTCTACAAGAAAAATTACCACTCTATGACTGCGCTGAGGCTCCCTGTAAAATGGCTTGTCCGATTCATCAGGATATCCCCGAATATATCCGTCTGGTTGGGCAGCAGCGTTATGAGGAAGCATTAGCTCTGATCTATCAAAACAACGCACTGCCGGCTATCACCTCCCATATTTGTGATCACGCCTGCCAATATCATTGTACCCGGCTGGATTATGAAGGCTGTGTGCTAATCCGCGAAGTAAAACGGATTGCTGTTAAAAAAGGTTTTGCGGCATATAAGTCGAAATTCGCTTTACCTGTAGAAAAAAATGGCATCAGCGTGGCTGTCATGGGAGCAGGCCCGGCTGGGTTGGCTTCGGCTTATTTTCTGGCACGGGAAGGCTTTAGTGTTACCGTGTTTGAAACCAGACCTTCAGCTGGCGGCACCGTCCGTCACGTCATTCCGCGCTTTCGCATCAGCAATGCCATTATTGACAGCGATGTCAC
>BIFV01000028.1 GCA_003990955.1 Sporomusaceae bacterium FL31 | reverse complement strand
TAGTTTTCAGGGAACACTTTTGTTGCTTTGTTTGCTGCCATCTGACAGCTTATCTATGTCAACATAATCAATTTATCATGTCAACATATTTTTTTGATATTCACGCTGCAGCGGCTGGGTAATTTTACCTTGCCGTGCAGCGACTTATTTATAATATCATTTTAGATCGATATGTGTCAATATGCAAGTTTTTCCTGAATAAATTATAAGAATTTTCTGACTGCAGTGCCATTTAAATAAGTGCACAGCTTTCCCTGATAGCTATCTCTTTCTTGCTGCATTTTTTCAATATCATCGCGGATCTTCCACCATCCAGTTTGCCAGTTTGTAAATAACGTATTACTTTGTGGCGCACGTCCAATTAAGCGCTGAACAACAATATCAGGATGTAAATAGTCTAAAAAGGTAACCACACGCTCAACATATTCTTCTTTGCTGATCAAAGTCAATTCACCACGCTGGTACATATCAGCCATGGCTGTACCTTTTACAATATACAATGCATGTAATTTGACCTGATCAATATTCAATGCAGAAAGAACCTTTGCATTTTCTTTTACATCAAGCAGATCATCCCATGGCAAATTGAGGATTAAATGTGCACAAACATCAATGTTAAAGCGTTTAATTCGCATTACAGCATCAAGAAACTCAGCTAGCGTATGCCCCCGATTGACTTTATTGAGTGAATGATAATTTACAGTTTGTAACCCCAGTTCAATACTAATATCTTTACCGTGCTGCTGACTTAAATCAGCCAGCATCTCTAAATAGTAATCATTAACACAATCCGGTCTAGTGGCAAGGGCAATCCCAACTACATCAGGCTGACAGGCTTGTTGTATATATTCTTTTAATTGATCTGGTGGTAAATAGGTATTACTAAAGTTCTGAAAATAAGCAATAAATTTCTCTGCCTTGTATTTCGGAGATATGTGTGCTCGATTTGCATTGATTTGTTCTGTAACAGTCATTGATGCCGGAAGATTTTCATAACCGGCACCGATCTCTCCACAAAAAGTACACCCATCAGTGCCACAAGCACCATCGCGATTGGGACATGTTACAGGCAGACCAACAGGAAGCTTATATACTTTTTCACCATATCGTTTCTTTAAATAGTCAGAGTAAGTGTTATAACGCTGCATCTTCATTCTCCATTCCGAAATCACTCATATCAATAGTTTTATATGTCGTATATTCAGCACCGAAACTAAACAAGATTGGCGTAATTTTGTGCGTGGTAAAAAATTCTCCCGTTGCGATAAAACCAGGCAGGTCAAATGAGAAGACTTCAATATGATATTTTTTCTTAAGATCACGCCAAGTAGTAAATTTGAAATCCGGTATGTACTTTCGAACAAGCTTTTCGTTGCGCCAAAACTCGGTTGTTTTTTCATTCCACTTCATTTCATTCCAATTCAGAAACTCTGGCTTGAGTGCGCCTTTTTCGCCAACTATTACATCGAATCGCAAAAGTTCTTCACAAGCTGCACTGTCAGTAGGGTAATGAGCTTGGCAAAACTCAAGCATATATTTATAGAGTGATTTCGAGCTATGGGCTACAACATGTAATTCTCGCGCTTCCCAATACTCAGTTAGATCGTCATAAAACTTAAAGGCATCTCCACCATGAAGTTTTATGAAGTAAGAAAGTGCTTTATCAAATTTGCTGCTATTATAAATTTGATTAAAAACCTCTTCTAATAAATGAAGCTTACGAGTTTCACCATAAGACAAGTATTTATTGCCCAAAACTTGATATGGCGCAGAGTCCATATATATATACTGATGTTCTTGAACCCTTTGCCTTATTCCAGACCCTTTGAGTAATTTTAGAAAGCCAATCTGGAGCATATGCGGTTTTAAACTATAGACATCATTGAACGACTGACCAAATCGTTCATAGCTTTCTTCAGGCAAGCCTACAATTAAGTCCAAATGTACATGAATGTTTCTATAAGAAAGAATTTGCTTAACATTTTTAACAATAATTGGCCAGTTGTTGCTTCTCTGAATTTGTTCGAGTGTACTCTTATTGGTTGACTGTACCCCAATTTCAAATTGAACCCGCCCCCGCGGCATGTACTGAAGCAAAGTCAATACTTCATCATCTAAAATATCGGCAGCAATTTCAAAATGGAAATTTGTTTGACAGTCTTGTTCGGCAATAAACCTCAACAATGGCAAATAGTGTGCTTTACGTGCATTAAATGTGCGGTCAACAAATTTAACCTGCCGAACATTATGCTTGATAAAAAATCTTAAATCTGAAAAAACTCGTTCTAAAGATAAGAATCTTACCCCTTTTGTCACACTAGATAAACAATACTGACAGGAAAATGGACATCCCCGTGAGCTTTCATAGTAAATAATTTTGTCTTTTAATTCTATGATATCTTCATCATGATACGGGAAAGGAATTGTATCCAGATTTTCGACTACCCCAGTACCTGCTTCAGCAATAATTTCATTCCCGACACGGCTTATGACATTAGGTATAGCACCTG
The DNA here is from genome assembly GCA_003990955.1 of Sporomusaceae bacterium FL31. Taxonomy (GTDB): domain Bacteria; phylum Bacillota; class Negativicutes; order DSM-1736; family Dendrosporobacteraceae; genus BIFV01. The sequence goes on along the minus strand of BIFV01000028.1, from coordinate 19,695 downwards.
ATGATTTTTCTTGTATAGTGCTTAATAATTGAAAGAACGTCTCTTCTCCTTCACCTTGCACGATATAATCAATTTCAGGCTGCTTCTTCATTATTTCTTGAGCATCATAGGAAACTTCAGGCCCACCCAAGATAATAATTATATTTGGAAGTACTTTCTTTATTAACGTTGTTAATTGTAAGGTCATTTCAATATTCCAAATATAACAAGCAAGTCCAAGAACCTCAGGCTTCTCAGCATAAATATCACTCAGTACATCTAATAGTCCATTGTTTATACTGAACTCTTTAATCTTAATATCGCAAATCGGCCTACAATAAGCCTTTAAATATCTCAATGCCAATGACGAGTGAATATATTTGGCATTAAGAGTAGTTAATACTGTTTTCAACGAAACTCACCTCTATTTAAAAATCAGGACTGTTTTATTGCAAATCACCGGATTACGCTCTATCGCATACAATACACCAAGGTTAACTTCGAAGGAAGGTGTTTTTCGAGTGCGAATTATTATTGACGGTCAACGGATACCGATAAATGTGCGTGCCACAAAGGATTTACTGCTAACATTAAAAAGCATGGCTAAAACTCTTAACTGGAAAATTTGGTATGACCCCGGCAATGAAGTCATCTATCTATCATCCGCAGCACCAGCTGTTACTTCACCAGCAGAAGAAAGTGAACTCTCGCTACATAGCATTGATGAATTCGAAAGCAGCCGTTTACAAGGTAAAATAATTTGTTTAGATCCAGGTCATGGTGGCAGCGATCCTGGCGCTGTTGGGCCTAGTGGTACAATGGAAAAAAACAATACATTAGCAATAGCCTTACTTCTAAAGGAAAAACTTGAGAATAATGGCGCAACCGTACTCATGACCCGTGAAACAGATCAAGATGTTTCTTATCCGAACGCCTCATCAGCGGAAGAATTGGGAGCTAGAATAAATATTGCCAGCGATGCCAATGCCGATCTTTTTATCAGCATCCATAACGACGCCTTCACGAGCATTACTGCTGCTGGGACAACTACCTTCCACTACGGAGATGAGGAATCTGTTGATTTGGCCGGGCATGTACAAAAGTGTCTAGTCGAAGAGCTTGGCACCAAAGATCGTGGTACTCGCTTTGGCAGCTTTTATGTTATACGTTATGCAAAAATGCCGGCAATATTAGTCGAAATTGCCTTTATCTCGAATCCCGAGGAAGAACTATTACTAGCAAGTACCGATGGCCGCGCTAAAAGTGCTGAAAGTATTTTTAAGGGCATTGTTAAATATTTTAAAGTATAACAAAATTTACTTTTTAGGATAATATAAACAGGAATTATCAGTACTATTTTCTAAATAGTATATGTATTTACAATTAAAGGAGCGAATTCATGTTGAAAGTCCCTAAACTTTTTCCTTATCTGTTAAGTGCCATGGTATTCGGCAATACCTCTGATTCAACAGCATCAGCTAAATCTCAAGTCCCCGAACGAAATGAAATACCAGCTCAGTATAAATGGCAGCTTAGTGATATCTACGCAGATGAACAATTATGGCAAAACGATTTTAATAAATTAAAAACTTTACTGACAGAAATCGGCCAATATAAAGGAACATTAAGTTCATCTTCGGAAAATCTATTGTCATGCCTAAAAAAACGGGATGAAATAGGCATTATTGGTGGTAAACTGTATGCCTTTGCCAGAATGCATCGCGATGAGGACGCTGAAAGCACTAAGTACCAAGCCATGACGGGTAAAACAGAAGCTTTATTAGCTGAAGCAGGTGGCGCAACAGCCTATATTGAACCTGAAGTTCTGACAATACCAGATCAGACACTTTCGCAATTCAGCCTTGAAAACTCAGGACTGGCCGAATATAAATTTTATTTTGAAAATTTAACTCGGCAAAAACAGCATGTATTATCACCTGCAGAAGAAGAAATTCTTTCAAGAGTAAGTGAACTAACACAAGCGCCTGAAAATATATTCAACATGTTAGCACATGCAGACATGAAATTCCCCAAAACTTTGAGTGATGACGGTAATGAACTGCAATTAAGTGAAGGGCGTTATAATGTTCTGATTCGCTCTACCGATCGCAATGTCCGCAAACAAGCATTCAATCATCTATTTACAACCTATAATACATACCGCAATACCTATGCAGCTACACTTAGTGCAAGTGTAAAGAAAAATATTTTTTACGCGAAAACGCGCAAATACAATTCTGCATTAGAAGCTGCTTTAAAAACCGAGAATGTCCCTATTGAAGTTTACACTAACTTAATTTCAACTGTCCACAGTAATCTTTCTCCCTTACACCGTTATGTTGCCTTAAAGAAGAGCGCCCTAAAATTATCTGAAATCCATATGTATGATTTATATACACCGCTGGTACAAGATGTAAGCATGGATATTCCTTACAACGAAGCGCTTACTTTAGTGCAGGACAGCTTAAAGCCACTCGGACCAGAATATGGCGATGTTCTAAAAAAGGGTCTTACCTCAGGTTGGATAGATGTTTATGAAAACCGTGGTAAACGTACTGGAGCTTATTGTTGGGGAACACATACTGTTCATCCTTTCGTTTTATTGAACTATAATGACCGCTATGATGCAGTTTCAACCCTGACTCATGAAATGGGGCATGCATTACATAGTCATTACAGTCATACGACCCAGCCTTTTATCAATGCTTCTTACACTATCTTTAGCGCTGAAGTTGCATCGACAACCAATGAAATATTGCTTCTGGATTATATGCTGAATAAAATTACCGATAAGCAACAGCGATTATATTTGATCAACCAATATTTAGAGCAGGTACGTACCACAGTTTATCGTCAAACAATGTTTGCTGAATTTGAAATGCTGCTCTATGCTGCTGCGGAAAAAGGTGAAACAATTACAGCCGATATGCTGGATGATCTCTGGCGTGAACTTAATGTTAAATATTATGGCACTGACATTATCTATGATAAAGAGTTAAATGTCGAATGGGCCAGAATACCTCACTTCTATTCCCAATTTTATGTTTACCAATATGTTACCGGATATTCAGCGGCTACGGCTTTAGCTGATAAGATACTCAATGAAGGTCCATCAGCCCGTGAAAATTACCTGACATTCTTAAAAAGTGGTGGATCTGATTACTCTTTAAATCTCCTAAAAAGAGCTGGCGTAGATATGTCGTCACCGAAGCCAATTGAAGTCACTTTAGCCAGGTTTTCCGCTAGATTAGCCGAGCTGGAAAAACTATTAACCAATTCTTGACAACAGGTTATCCTGCAAGGTATAGTATTTCTTAGGATCGAAAATAATTGCTATGGATGGCTTGCGTAGCTGTTAAACTTGACCAACCGACCAGCAATTGTTGGAACCTAATAATATGAGGAGGTTGGTTATTTAATGACCTACCAAGACAAAGAACTTTCCTGTAAAGAATGTGGTGTAACATTTAATTTCACTGGCTCTGAACAAGCATTCTACGCTGAAAAAGGCTTTCAGAACGAGCCATCCCGCTGTCCGGAATGCCGTGCGGCCAGAAAAGCTCAAAATAATAACAGCAATCGACGTGGTAACAGCAACAGCGGCGGTTTCCGTCAGCAGCGTGAAATGTTTGATACAACATGCAGCGCTTGCGGTGTTGCGACTCAAGTTCCATTTAAACCAACGGCAGGAAAACCAGTTTACTGTCGCGATTGTTTCCAATCAAATAAAAACTACTAAATTCAAGAGGCCTTTCGGCCTCTTTTTTATCTTTTACGAAAACAAAATGACAAGAGAGTTGATTCAGCCTTATCTGCATAGCTTGAATCAACTCTCTTGTCATTTTTTACCTAACCTAAATACGTCATAATTGCTGGCTTTACTAAAATACTAATTGTGAGGTGGATTTACAACATATGCAAATTATTAAACCAATGCTAGCAAAATCTGCTGCTTTACCTGAAGATGATCATAATTTCAGCTATGAGATCAAATGGGACGGTATTAGAGCCATTGCCTATATAGAACCTAATCAACTTAGAATGCTTAGTCGAAACTCACTAGATTTAACCGCCCAATATCCGGAACTACAACAATTAGCGATTAAATGTAATAATCACAGCTTAATTTTAGATGGTGAAATTGTCGCTTTTAACACCAAAGGACGACCATCTTTTGAGCTATTGCAGCAGCGTATGAATTTAACCTCTGCTAAATCCATCAATAAAATGATACAGCATATTCCCGTGACTTACATCATTTTTGATGTCCTCGCCTTTAATGGAGGCTTATTGCTCGATCAGAAGTACACTAACCGGCGCAGTAAATTAGAGAGTTTAATGTTATCCGGACCACATTGGCAAGTTCCTGATTATACTGTGGGAACAGGCAAAGAAATACTTGAAGCAACACGTGCCTTAGGATTGGAAGGGATTATGGCTAAGCGTCTCGACAGTGCTTACCATCCCGGTCAGCGATCCGATGATTGGTTAAAGATCAAAAATATTGCCCGTCAAGAACTTATCATTTGTGGCTGGGTTCCGGGTAAGGGGAATCGACAAGGTACTATTGGCGCTCTCTTACTTGGATACTATGATCATACACCAGAAAAAGCAAAACAGCTCCAACAGCCACAGCACCTTATTTACGCAGGAAAAGTAGGATCTGGTTTTACTAAGGCTATTCTTGAAAAGCTTCAGCAATTGTTGCAGCCCTTAATTCGTCACTCATCACCTTTTAACGAAGACACTCCACGTAATTCACAGTTTGTTGAGCCACATCTGGTGGGAGAATTTGCGTTTACCGAATGGACTAGTAATCACACATTACGTCATCCTGTATTTAAAGGTTTTCGCACCGATAAAGATCCTCATTACATAGTACGAGAATTAAACTAACTTATGGAGGTGGCTAGAATGCCAAGACCGATTTGGAATGGTTCTATAAGCTTCGGATTAGTTAATGTTCCAATAAAAATGTACAATACGATAAAAAGAAAAGGCATTAGCTTTAACCAATTGCGGAAATCAGATGGCTGTCGCATTCGCTTGAAAAAAACTTGTGCCAACGATGGTGCTGAAGTTCCTAATGAACAAATTGTAAAAGGCTATGAGGTATCGCCTGACAGTTATGTCGTGATATCACAAGAAGACCTTGATGCACTAAATCCTAAGGCCTCGAAAACAATCGAAATTGAAGATTTTGTATTATCTAACCAAATCAATCCGATTTATTATGAACAGTCCTATTACCTAGTTCCAGACAAAGGTGCCGCAAAGGCTTATACGCTCCTGTTAGCCGCAATGAAAGAAGCCAATCGAATCGCTATTGCCAAGCTTGTCATCAGAAATAAGCAGCACCTAACAGCGATACGCCCAGATGAGCGAGTATTGACTCTATCCATTATGCATTTTGCTGATGAAATTATCAGCCAAAACGATATTGACGATATACCGGCTCCTGACGTACAGCCTGAAAAGCGTGAAATGGCAATAGCTATGCAGCTAATTGAATCGTTGTCCTCGGATTTTGACCCTAATAAATACCATAATGAATACTATGACAAAGTTATTGAAATGATTGAAAAGAAAGCTGAAGGACAACAGGTCGTCAGCCAGCCAGCAGCTCCGCAAAATACAAAAGTCATTGATCTTATGGCAGCACTTGAAGCAAGCCTTGCAGAAATTCAAAAAGAGAAGCCTTCACCCAAATCCAGGAGGAAAAAAGCTCGTGCCCAATAATAGCATGATTGAGGTTGCTGGCAGACAATTAAAATTATCTAATCTCGATAAGATCTTCTACCCTGCTATTTCTTTTACTAAAGGACAAGTCATTGACTATTATATTCGCATCGCGCCAGTATTACTTCCTCATCTCAACAGTCGGCCACTTACACTTAAGAGATATCCCAACGGCGCATTAGAAAAGTTTTTTTATCAAAAGGAATGTCCTGCTTCCCGGCCTGTCTGGCTGCCTACTGTTCCTGTTTGGAGTGAAAGTAACAATAAGAATACGAATTTCTGCTTAGTTGAAGACATACCTGCACTCATCTGGTCAGCAAATCTAGCAGCACTTGAACTGCATACCTCATTATCACTTGCACAAAATATTTTGCAGCCTACCATGATTGTATTTGATTTAGACCCAGGACCGCCGGCCGGCATCTTAGAATGTCTTCAAGTTAGTCTTTGGCTGCGAGAAATTTTAGAGAAAAACTCCTTGAAAGGTTACCCTAAGACGTCTGGCTCTAAAGGATTACAGGTATATCTTCCCCTTAATACTCCAACTACTTATGATATTACTAAGAACTTCGCCCATATGATTGCCCGCGTTCTTGAACAAACCTATCCCGACAAAATCGTATCAAACATGCGGAAAAGCTTACGAAAAGGGAAGGTTTTCGTTGATTGGAGTCAAAATGATGATCATAAAACTACCGTATGCGTCTATTCTCTTCGCGCTCGTGAATTACCGACAGTCTCAACACCGGTATCTTGGTCAGAAATCGAAAATGCATTGACTAAAAATGACCCTGACTTGCTAGTATTTGATTCTAACCAAGTATTAGCACGCGTAACCAAGCAAGGTGATTTATTTGCTCCGGTATTAACCGTTCAGCAGAGATTACCTAAGCTTGATTTTTGACATAAGGAGGCTCTTAATTGAAAGTACGTTTTGGTTTTGTCGCAATAGCACTTGACATCTTAGAAGGATCGCCGAATAAAACAATAACCGTAAAGGCAGCGGAAGAAATTATCAATGAGCAAGATCGCTTAAATCGATTTAGGCGCATATTGCAAGGAAATCTCACTACAACTTTAAGAATTATGCGCTATAATGCTGCGCGGCATATTTTTGTTTATCGGTTTACATCAAAAACCGTTCCCCTTGCTACCCATTCATTGGCTGCCAATTGGGATTATATTAGTGAATTTCAAGACCAATGGCAGGAAATTGGCGCATTCATTAAAAAGCATAATCTGAGAGTCAGTGCCCACCCGGATCACTACACCTTGCTCAATAGCAGCGCGCCAGAAGTCTTAGCAGCATCACTAAAAGACTTAGATTACCATGTGTCACTCTTTGAAGCAATGGGACTGCCAGTACAACCACAGCTAGTCATTCATACTGGTGGTCTTTATAAAGATAAAAAACAGTCAATTGACCGTTTTTTGCAAGAATATAACAACCTTCCTCCGAAAATAAAACTCCGTATTATGTTGGAAAATGATGATAAAAGTTATAGTGCAGCTGACGTTCTTAGCATCTGCAAAAGTGCTGGCTGCCCAATGGTGCTGGATATTCATCACCATTTTTGCAATAATTCCGGCGAAGATCTGCATCTATTATGGCCGCAAATCATAAAAACCTGGAGTGGTTTGATTCCGAAAATCCATCTTTCAAGTCCCAAAAATGATAAGCAAATTCGCAGCCATGCAGACTTTATTAATGTTCAAGATTTTCTACCTTTTTTACAGATGGCAAAAGAGTTCGATCATGATTTTGATGTAATGATAGAAGCAAAACAGAAAGATTTAGCCATGTTTAAACTGGTTGATCAGCTATCTGCTATCCAAGGGATAACGCGAGTAGATCATGCGACCATTGAACTATAAAACTATAAAAAAAGAGAATCTCGATGATTTCGAGATTCTCTTTTTTTATAGTTAGTTTGCATCAGCTAAGACTTCATCAACTTTATGCATGTCTAATTCATTCTCTAGCTTAGAAATTACCAAAGTAGCTACTCCGTTGCCGACTAAATTAGTCACCGCTCTAGCCTGTGACATAAATCGATCTACACCAAAAATGACGGCTAATCCGGCAACTGGTATGTCTGGAATAACTGATAATGTAGCTGCAAGCACAATAAATCCACTGCCAGTTACACCTGAAGCACCTTTAGATGTCAACAGCAATACTGCTAGTATAGTTAGCTGATGAACTAGAGTCAGCTCTGTATTTGTTGCTTGAGCAACAAATATTGCTGCCATAGTCAAATATATTGAGGTTCCATCCAAATTAAAAGAATAGCCAGTCGGTATCACTAGACCAACAATCGACTTAGAGCAGCCGATTCTCTCTAATTTATCCATCATTTTGGGCAAAACACTTTCTGATGATGCAGTTCCTAACACAATAAGCAATTCATCCTGAATATAGATTAGAAACTGCCATAAACTAAAGCCTACCCATTTGGCAATTGGAGCAATAACTAAAAAAACGAATGCAATACAAGTTAAGTAAAATACCAACAACAATTTTCCTAATGGGCCTAATGAAGCAATTCCATATTTGCCAATCGTAAAAGCCATGGCTCCAAATGTGCCAATTGGAGCCATTTTCATAATAATATCAACAACACCAAATAATCCATGCGAGATATCTTCAATGATACCCACAACGGTTTTTCCCTTACTGCCTAAGTTTGACATGGCCCATCCAAATAATAAGGAGAAAAGTAAAATTTGCAGGATATCCCCTTGGGCAAACGCATCTACAACTGTTGAGGGAATAATATTCATGAGAAACTCGCTAGTAGTATGGGGTTTAGCATTCGTGGTGTAAGCAGCTAATGCTTCAGTATTGAGGGTACTTACATCAACATTCATCCCAACACCAGGCTTTGCAATGTTTACAACTGCCAGTCCCATAATTAATGCAAATACTGTAACGATTTCAAAATATACTAATGCTTTTAAGCCGACCCGACCAACCTTTTTCATATCGTCCATTCCGGCAATCCCATGAACAATGGTACAAAAAATAATTGGCCCAATAATCATTTTAATTAACTTTATAAAAGCATCACCCAGTGGTCTCATTTTTTCACCGAGTATTGGATAATAATGCCCTAGAGCTATACCGATTACGATTGACAATAACACTTGGAAGTGAAGAGATTTGTAAAATGGCGACTTCATTTGCTTCATCCTTTCGCATATAGAGAAATTGAATCCTGGTGCTTATACTATATGTTTAACAATAATACTTAAAAAAATCAACCAAGTATATTTCAATACAAAATTCGGTATTCCTGGTCGTTTGATTTAAGTATACAATAAACAAAAGAGACTTTACTGGTTAACCAGTAAAGTCTCTTTTTAATAGCTACCCTTTGGGGCCAGCAGCAATAATCTCTTCTGGTATGTCGCCTTTAAACTTGGTGAAATTTTTCGTAAATAACTGAGCCAACTGTTGAGCTTGTGAATCATAGGCGGCTTTATCTGCCCATGTGTTTTTCGGATTGAGAACTTCAGTCGGAACATCAGGACATTCAGTAGGAATATAGACATTAAAGATTGGATCTAATTCCCATGAAACATGATCAAGTTTCCCCTCAACAGCCGCCGTAACCATTGCCCGAGTATAAGCTAGTTTCATGCGTTTCCCCACGCCATATGGGCCACCCGACCAGCCTGTATTAATTAAAAATACATTTGTATTGTGTTTTTCTAACTTGTCTCCCAGCAGTTTTGCATAAACCAATGGTGAAAGTGGTAAGAATGGCGCTCCAAAACAGGTCGAAAAAGTTGCCTCTGGCTCGGTTATCCCACGTTCTGTACCCGCTAATTTGCTAGTGTATCCTGATAAAAAATGGTACATAGCTTGTTCTTTAGTTAATTTTGCAATAGGCGGAAGAACGCCAAAAGCATCAGCGGTTAAGAAAACAATAGACTTAGGATGGCCAGCAGTACTAGGGATCATAGCGTTTGGAATATAATCAATTGGGTAGGCAGCTCTCGTGTTTTCAGTAATGCTGTCATTATCGTAATCAGGATTTCTGGTTTCTTCATCAATATATACATTTTCGAGGACTGTGCCAAACCGAATTGCATCCCAAATTTGCGGTTCAGTCGCTTTACTCAAATGAATACATTTAGCGTAACAGCCGCCTTCGATATTGAAAATTCCGTTTTCACTCCAGCCGTGTTCGTCATCTCCAATTAACTGGCGGCTGGGATCTGCGGACAAGGTCGTTTTTCCGGTACCGCTTAAACCAAAAAACAAAGCAGAATCACCCTGAGCTCCAGCATTAGCAGAACAATGCATGGACATAATGCCCTTTAATGGCAATCGATAATTCATGACTGTGAATATTGATTTTTTCATTTCCCCTGCATAGTGGGTTCCGCCAATTAGCACCATGTTTTGTTCAAAATTCAACACAATAAAAGCTTCAGAGTTTGTTCCGTCAATTGCGGGTATCGCCTTGAACCCAGGCAAACAGATCACTTTAAATTCCGGAGAAAGTTTTTGTCCTTTTTCTGGACGTACAAAAAGTTGGTGGACAAAGAGATTTTGCCATGCAAATTCATTGATAAACCGTACAGCAATACGATTATCCGAATCTGCACCTGCAAAGCCATCAAATACAAATAGATCACGATTTTGTATATAAGCCATCATCCGATTATATAGTTGATCAAACTTATCTGCACTGAAGGGCTTGTTCGCTCCCCACGCTATATTGGTATGAACAGATGGTATGTCAACAATAAATTTGTCATTAGGTGAGCGTCCGGTGTACTTACCTGTTGAAACGCTAAATGCTCCGTTTGATGTAAGTTTACCCTCTTTTCGTTCTAATGCCATTTCTACTAATTCAGCTGGAGTAAGGTTGTAATATACTGTTCTTGCCCCTTCTACTAAATTGGCAGTTTTCTCTAATTCTCTCACTGCAATTCCCCCATATTTAGTTAAAGTATACTATTATTATAACACACTAACCTCGTTTATTGGCTTGGTTTGTAAAATTAAGTACCTGACAATAGTGTTCACAACTTTTTAAACATCATACAAAACAAAAAAACATAGCCTAAAAAGGCTATGTTCTTGCTTTATTTTAGAAGAATTTGCTGCACAGTATTCGCCATATCGTCTTTGTCACATGTTTGTGTAAATCTAACTGCTGCGTCTTTTAGCCCGGCCAAGGCCTCTGGAACTGTAATACCGCTGATGCCAGCAAGCTCATGGAGCATTACAAATTCGTCTTTCCCAGCCAGTTTTTCCTCGCCAAGCAAAGCATTCAAAACACTTTTATTAAATTTATAAGGACTGGCCGTAGATAAGATAACATTGAGTGTATGATCACCGGTTTCCTCACGATAACGGTTGCTCACGTACCAGGCTACTGCCGTATGAGGATCTGCCGTATACTGGTATCTTTCGTAAATCTCTTTGATTGCAAACGTTGTTTCTTCATCGCTAGCCCAGCCTGACCAGAACAAACCCTGAATAATCTTTAAGTTCTCTGAACCAATATGATACGTGCCATGGCTATTAAGTTCTGCCATCCAAGTGGCAACTTGCTCGGTATTGCCTCCAGTAATGTGATATAAAAGTCGTTCTAGATTACTGGATATCAAGATATCCATGGATGGTGAAATTGTTTTATGAAAACCGCGATTTCTATCATAAACACCACTTTGCAGAAAATCAGTCAAAACATTGTTGGTGTTTGACGCACAAATGAGACGCTTAATCGGTAAACCCATCTGTTTGGCATAATAGCCTGCTAAGATATTGCCGAAATTACCAGTGGGCACAACAAAGTTTACCTCGCTGCCTGCTTTAATTTTCCCTTCACGAAGCAAATCTGCATAAGCACTAAAATAATAAACAATTTGTGGAACCAGACGTCCCCAATTAATTGAGTTGGCTGAGGATAATTGATAGCCGTGCTCAGCTAAATCTCTATTATATTGTTCATTGTTAAAGATATTCTTAACACCGGTTTGAGCGTCATCAAAATTTCCTTTGACTGCAATAACTTCAACATTATTGCCAGACTGGCTGACCATTTGCATCCGTTGTATTTCACTTACACCATTGTGAGGATAAAAAACAATGATTTTCGTTTGCTCAACATCTTTAAAGCCTTCCAAAGCAGCTTTGCCAGTATCCCCAGAGGTTGCAACTAAAATCACAATTTGAGCTGCTTCATCCGTCATTTTCAGCGCTTTTGACATGAGTTGCGGCAATAATTGCAATGCCATATCCTTAAAAGCACTGGTTGGACCATGCCAAAGTTCAAGAACGTGATCATTCGTTCCTAGAGTTCGCAAAGGAGCAATGGCCTGATCATCAAACTTAGCTGAACTATAGGCCTGAGTAATACAAGAATTCAAATCTTCAATCGAATAATCGGTTAAAAATTCTTTTAAAATTTTAGCTGCCCGCTGTTGATAGTTTAAATCTATAAGTTCTGAAATTGCCGCTTGATTCAACGTAGGTATTTGAAGTGGAACAAATAAACCACCATTATTGGCAATGCCAGCTATTATAGCTTCAGCGGAAACCAATAACTCATCTCTTCCACGTGTACTCGAATACTTCATCTAATATGCCCCTTTCACATATATGCTACATAAGATAAATCCTAACCATCTGACGTAAATCCTCAGCCTATTAACTAGGCATGAACAATCTGAATATCTTCAACAGTTCCTGTATTATAACGGACAATCATTTCTGCCGTAAACTTTAAGATACTATTAAAGTCTTCATCTCCGACTTCTTCATCTGCATAAATAACAGATAATAAATTGCGAGTAGAAAGCGTAACTGCAGTTCGCTTAGAGTCTGATGTTGGATTACCAAAAACGCCGTCAGCATCGCATAAAAACGGTTTTCCTTCTGTAGAAACTACATTTCCTGCAATATTAATATACTGTCCTTCTTCTGCCACACGATAGGTGATATCACCATGAATATTGTCTAAATCATACAGACCAAAGGGCAACAAAAATTTAATTGAACAATAATTGTTTACATCGACCGCACTGTTAATATAATATAGGCCTTTCTTTTGCAACACTCTTCGCACCAGCGCTTCTGAAGCGGGTCGGTAACGGCTGGGATCAAACTCAAGTTTTTTATACATACTTCGAACTGCAATAATGCGCGGAACAGTAGGTAGTAGATCTAAATTGTATAATTTAGCTACTTCATTCTGCAATTGCAAAAATTCCTGTGTTAATGCCAGGGGTGTGCGACCAACACTAACATTACGAATAACGCAGAAACCCAAGCGGCATTTAGGAATGATTAGCTTAATTTTATCATCAATCCTTATTTTCATAGGCTACCCCCATTGCCTGTCGTACACGTAAATCAGATTCATCATCCACATTCGAGTGACAGCAGTTTATAATTATGACAAGCGCGAAATATTACAGACAATTCCATTAACTGCTTTTATGATCCCCTCGGGCGAAACAATAAGCTGGCATCCACGAATGCCCGCACTAATCGCAACAAATGGCCAAAGCATAATTGTCTCATCAAGATATGCCGGAAAGACCTTTTTGCCACCCAAAGGTGACACGCCTCCCCTTACGTAGCCAGTAATCCCTAGTACTTCTTTTAGTGGCACCATTTCTACTTTTTTATTACCACTTGCTATCGCCAAAGCTTTTAAGTCCAACTCGCCCGCTCCTGGAATGCAGGCCAATAATACACCTGTTTTATCACCTCGTGCAACTAATGTCTTGAAAACTTGTTCGGCAGGCAAGTCTATTTTTTTTGCAACGGTTTCTGCACTCAGATCGTTTACATCTACTTGATACTCCCGCAGCTCATAATTAATTTTAAGCCCATCTAAAATACGGGCGGCATTTGTTTTCTTCAACGTTTAATCTACACCCCAATGAAATTTGATTCTAGAACAAAAACATACCAATGATATAACACATTAAATATGAATGATTTTAAGAATGGCAATTAACGAGAGACAGTCTTATAAATAAAGTATGGTATTTTTCACAGTATATAATTGTTCACAGAATTTGTCAACGAGGCACAACTGTTTACTGTAAAAAGAATTATGGCGCGTTTCCGCGCCATTCAGTTAAAAATCCATTGTCATATACTTTACCTTTACACTTTGGATGCCTTTGAGTTCTTGCTCAAATTGGGTAACAGGAATATCTTTGCCACACAACTGCAAAATGATAATACCGCTATTGATACATTCATCGATTGCAGCATCATGTAACCCGAGACGTACTCGAATATAGCAGCCATACTTTGTTAAAATCTCCTGTACCTTAGAGGCAGTTTCGACCCGATTTTCTTGCAAAATAGCCATAATGATGGAGCAACTAGTCAAATGAATAACCTCCCTATCCTTAATTAAGTCATTTATATCGAATATTTATAAATATTTGCTTAAAACTCCTGCTTTATCCCAAAATATGCAAGGATTTTGCAGTTTATTGTTGAAATTAGTGACTATCCTACAAAGGTGAGGTGTATGTTTTAGTGAGCAACACAAGCCAAAAGGTAAATAAAAAGATTATTGAGAAACAAGTCGAATTTCTAGTCCCTGGAATTCAACTTGCACATGATGTCTGTTCAAACGATAATCAGGTATTAGTCAGTAAGGATACCATTCTTTCTCAGCAGATTATTAATAAACTACTAAGCTGGGATATATTTAAAGTCTCTGTTATAACAGAAGTTGCTGATAATCCCATCACAAATCCCCAGTTACAAGAGTTTATCAATACTTACAATAAATCTGTCACTGTTGTCCAGAAAGCATTCGATCAAATCCGTGAGACTCAAGAAATCGAATTAAGTACATTCACTAAAACAGCCGATTCAATAGTAGAAAATGTAACATCAGCAGGTAATATTATCGATCAATTGTACAACCTGCCAAAATGTGATGATTATACATTTCATCATAGTGTTAATGTAAGTGCAATTGCGGCTTTAATTGCACTATGGCTAAATTATCCACCCGATAGTGTAAGCGCAATTTCGTTAGCAGCACTGCTGCACGATGTTGGTAAATCACAATTACCACCTGATATCTTAAATAAAACTTACAAGCTTGACGATGCAAGTTATGAATTGTATAAGAAGCACACCCAATATGGTTATGACTTAGTCAGTAAAGTTCCAGGTATAGCAAAAAGTGTACTAGCTGGTATTGGCGATCACCATGAACGAGAAGATGGGAGCGGCTATCCAAATCGCCTCAGTTCGTCACATATTCATCCTTATGCAAAAATTATCGCAATAGCAGATTTGTATGATGAATCGTTGACAATTAACTGTGATGAACCGGGAAAATTGAGCCCATATTGCAGCCTGGAGCGACTTAGAAACGAAATATGCCGCATTGATGCAAAATCCTGTATGATTTTTCTCCAAAATATGAATAATTATCTCTCCGGTAATACTGTTGAGTTAAATGATGGCAGAACAGGCCGGGTGGTTTTTATTAATAAAGATAAACCTTCGCTTTCAATGGTTCAGCTTGCGGATGGTGCAGTTCTTGATTTAAGTGATGATCCTAGCCTGAGAATTAATTATGTATTGCGTTAGCCTAAAATTCTCTTCCACCATAATCACTAAGTGGAAGAGAATTTTACAGTTGTATTGCCAATCGCACGACTATAATAAAACCTATCATTAATAGACCTATAAAATCGTGTTATTCCGTAGGGAATTCGTGTACAATAATAAAATAATACCGATACGTAAAGAGGTGCCACTACTTGTTAAAGATTGCTTTAGGACAAATGGAGACTATCCCCGGGAGACCGGATCTCAATACAAAAACCATGCTTGCCATGATTGAACAAGCTCGGACTGCCGGTGCGGAAATGATTGTATTTCCCGAAATGGCTATTCCCGGCTATCTCCTTGGCGACCTCTGGGAACAGCAAGCCTTCTTAAAAGATTGCGAAGAATTCGGTCTTTTAATCATCGCTAACTCTACTGACATTTGCGTTATGTTTGGCAATATTGCGGTTGACTGGAATAAGCATAACGACGATGGCCGTATTCGCAAATACAATGCTTTTTTTACCGCCTATAAGGGAAAACTTATTGGTGATGAAAACTTCCCTTATCCTTTCCGTATCAAAACTCTGCATGCAAATTATCGCGAGTTTGACGATACTAGACATTTTTACAGCTTGCGAAAACTTGCAACCGAGTTAAATGTAGGAATTGAGACACTACTCCAGCCTGTTCAACTAAACTTAGCTAATGGTTTGTTTTCAGTTGGTTGTATATTATGTGAAGATGGCTGGGCAGATGATTATTCAATTAAACCTATAGCCACTATTCATGAGAATCACCCTGTCGATTTATTTATTAATATTTCCAGTTCACCTTATACTCTGGGTAAAAACAATAAGCGTAATCGTGTTTTCTCAACTCAAGCCCGTGAAACCAATGTTCCTTTAATTTATGTTAATACAACCGGTATTCAGAACAACGGTAAAACCGTTTACACCTTTGATGGTTCAAGTACTGTATATAACTCAGATGGTCAAATTATTCACTATTGTGATCCTTTTTGTACTGAACTGAAAGTGATCGAATTAGATTGTAAAGCAAAAAACACGGACTATCTGACTGTCATCCCACCAAATGATTCATCTATCAGCAGTATCTACCAAGCACTGCATTACGGTATAGACCGATTTACAAAATCAATTGGAATCAAGAAAGTGATTGTTGGCATATCTGGTGGTATTGACTCGGCACTGGCAGCCGCTATCTATACCAACGTCCTTGGACAGGAAAATGTACTTTTGGTCAATATGCCTAGTATTTACAATTCTCAAACTACGAAAGATTTAGCTTATAAATTAGCGCAGAATCTTGGCTGTCTGTATACGGTAATTCCAATACAAGATGCCGTTAATGATACCATTAATCAAATTAACACCACTCCTGTTACCAATCTTACTTCGAACGACAACTTCTATTTATCTGTCTCTTCTTTTGTCGCAGAAAATATCCAGGCACGAGATCGATCCTCTCGTGTTTTAGCTGGAGTGGCTGCCGCTTTTGGAGGAGTCTTCACTTGCAATGCAAATAAAACTGAGCTTTCGGTGGGATATTCTACTCTTTATGGCGATCAAGCTGGTTTTCTTGCTGCGCTAGCAGATTTGTGGAAACATCAGATTTATGAGCTTGCTCGTTATATGAATGAAACTGTGTTTTCCCGTGAGGTAATTCCCCAAGAAACTATTGATATTGTCCCCAGTGCCGAATTATCCTTTGACCAGGCTGTGGACGAAGGTAAAGGAGATCCGTTAATCTATCCATATCATGATTATTTACTTCGCTCATTCATGGAGTATTGGAATAGAAGCACACCAGAAGATATTCTTTTCTGGTACAAAAGCGGAACGCTTGAAGAAAAACTTGGCTGCACCCCAGGAATTGTAAAGAGGATATTTGCAACTCCGCAAGAGTTCATTGATGATTTAGAAAAATGGTGGAAACTTTACACAGGCATGGCTGTCGCTAAGAGAATTCAGGCGCCTCCGATTCTAGCAATTAGCAGGCGCGCCTACGGTTTTGATCATCGTGAATCACAGAATGGTACATATTTCACCGTCAACTATTTCAAATTAAAAGATGAATTACTTAGCTAAAAATAAAAGGAAACCGGTACAAGACCGGTTTCCTTTTATTTTAATTTGCGCAATAATAGCCAGCCTATCAAGACTACGCTTAGAATCAAAAGTAAAATAGGTAATGCAACAAATACCATAAAAACTACCAAAACAGCTATAAATAACTTAGTGAGTAAACTAGTATTACTTAAATTGAAGTGGGTTTGCTTAAAATAGATTTTTTGTTGTGCCGTTCGGTTCTCATCCCGATATCGATCTTTCTCATCGTTATCAACAGCTTCAATGGTCATCCCTTGAAAACTATTTTTTTCTTCAGGAGTTAAAACTTCGACTTCATCGATAGAATGACGGCATATATTGCAATTGGGTTCCCCTGGATTAAGTTGATTTCCGCATTTCTCACAATACATGATAATCTCTCCTATTGTCTAGAGTACAAACAAAGAAAGCACAAATCCTTCTTCACTGATATAGCGAGGATCAAACTTCTGTAATTGTAAGACTTCATACAATTTATTGCGATTGCTTCTTAAACTACTCAAAGCGATCCCATTGCTTTCTGCTAATTCTTCTGGTACTATATCATTCGTTCCATTAATTTGGGCAAAGGCATATAACACAGCAGCTGCCCAAATCGCCGGTTTTCGAACTGTTACCATTGTCAGTTGAGAAAAATCATGCCATAATTTTTTTATTAAGCCGACATCATGCAATGAAAATCCATATTCAAATGCCAAGCTTTCTAGCAAAACGGTAACTTGCTCATTGGGAAGGTTATTGGTATGAATTACCGGGAATTCTTTCTCTATCTGAAAAGCAGATGTTACATTAACCTTAGCTAATGTAACTAATACATCAATGGTATGCCTTACAACCAATGCATGTCTGTCAAAAAAATCAGCAAGTGTAGCCTCAGGACACTGAATTTCATAAATTTGTTTTTGTCGAACAACTTCATCTTTAATTCGTTGTCTGAGGTTTAGACTGACCTCAACACTTGTTACATAGTTGAGCATTACTACACCGCCAGAATAAAGATGACCATAAAACAATATTTTCTTCAAACTATTAAAATCAAAGTCTGGATATGGCAGCTTCATCGTAACACCAGTAAATAAATCAATACACTCAACCCATTCAGGACCTAGAATTTTATTAATATAAAACACTGTAAATTTAGCATTTAACAAGTCCTTTAAAATCTGCCGTTCGTCAGCTGTTAAGGCAGTATCTTGCAGGTCAGAAAAATGACGCAAAGGGTTCTCATCAGTTGTTATCAAGTGATAATCAAATAAAAAATAATCCCAAAAACCTAACCAGAATTCATCATGCTCATCTTCCGGAATACTTTCAAATGGCCCCGTATATAAGTATAGTGCACGATCAAAATCATTACTAAACTGTTCTCGCTGAAAATAACTGCCGATCTTAGTCATAAGCCGCTCAACCGTATCGCCTACTCTTTGATTAAGCTCATCAACCATAAACGTGCTTGCATCAAAATCATCATTAAAAAGACCAATCTCTTCAACCCCGGCTTTTATGAGATTGAGTGAATTACCGCCGGCAATCTCTTCAGCTGCACGAAATATTTCGTCCGTTCCAGCAATAAGTTTTTTACTATATAGAAAGTTATAAAAATCCTTTAGTATCTCAAAAAAACGCCGTACAGATTCTAAACTTACATTATAATCAGGAATATGGCTAGCTAACCATTCAATCGCTATACTATACTCCTGTGGAGTAAGTTCATCCAAATGATCATTTTCTGCGTGAATCAAATAAAGGATAAACATTTCTATATTACGCCAAGTGATTCTAAGTTCATCGTCAGTTGAACCTTGCCACGCCTTCTGGCGTAGAAACCCTTCAACCCACTCACGTTTTACAATTGGGTCCCATTCTATATCTTCTTCATAAAAAAGACGTACTTCATCGTACACATTCTTCATCAATTATGTTTCTCCTTTTAAAATTAGCCCACCGTCATATTATAGCATCTAAGCCTTTTAGGGGCTAGTAGCAAGATATTCATGCAAAATACTAAAAAGCACTTACCATTAAGTAAGTGCTTTTCAAATCAGCAGCTTTCTATCCTCCCAGGCCGTTTCCACCGTACGCTATGCCATCCATGGCGCGCTCGGTACTAGGCCCATCCGGGGCCGTCGCAGCCAAATACTTTCGACGTGTAAGTACGACAGTATTGAGCAGGTGAAACCCTGTTTCTAAGAAATAAAAAAGACTCATCATATGATGAGTCTTTTTTACCGGCATCTACTTATCCTCCCAGGCCGTTTCCAGCCAAGTACTTTCAGCGTATATGGG
>BIFV01000026.1 GCA_003990955.1 Sporomusaceae bacterium FL31 | reverse complement strand
CGCACATCTGGCATTTATTACTTCTTACATTGTTTAGTTTTCAGGGAACACTTTTGTTGTTTACACAACATCTTACATGTTGTGTTGTCGTTTATGGCGACTTTTATATATTATCACATTCGCAATTCCATGTCAACATCTTTATTCGGAATATTTCGCAATCTTATTGACATTCAAATAAATAAGATTCACAGTTCTTTCTTTATTTGTGGAATTTTTATCCATATCGCTTACTGCGACTCAATTAGAATATCACAATCAATTAATTATGTCAATTAGATTTTTATGGTATTAAAATTTGCAACTGACAAATAATAAAATTATAATAGCCATTTTGATAAGGCTTGTTTTGTGGAATTTCGGAAACACTACTTATGAGGAGGTGATGAATTTGAAAAAAGAAGTGAGTATATATGATACTGCTGCTACGAGTTATTCTCCGCCATTTCAGTCAGATTACGCTCCTGAGCTGCCCGATCCTCAATTCAGTTCGTCGGCCTACACGAAAAATACCAATAAGCAGCCAGAGGTTAAAGTTGCTTCAGTACAATCCTATAATGATGCTTTATAAAACAGCAAGAACACTTTAATGATATTAAAAGCGGCTACTGCTTATGCATAAGCAGTAGCCGCTTTTGAGTTAATTTCCTTTAAATTGAGGGTTGCGCTTTTCTTTAAAAGCACACACACCTTCTTTATGATCATTAGTCTGAAGGCAATAAGTTTGCATATCGGCTTCATGTTCAAGCAAATTCTCCAAAGGCATTGCATCATGCCGATTAAGCGTTCTTTTGATTAAACGCAATGCCAGCGGTGCCGAATTTGCTAATTTTTTTGCAAATTCTTGTGTGACTTCGAATAACTGTTCATCTTCGATAACCCGGTTCACAAGACCAAGCGAATGGGCTGCAGACGCATCAACGAGGTCAGCAGTAAACATAAGTTCTTTAGCTTTGTGCAAACCGACAATTCGTGGCAATAAGTACATTCCGCCACAGTCTGGAACAAGCCCAACCTTGATAAAGCTCTGAGCAAATCGAGCGGAACGAGCACAAAAAACAATATCACAGGCTAAGGCTAAATTAAAACCGGCACCAGCAGCAACTCCGTTGACCATTGCAATAACCGGTTTGTCCATATTCATAATCGCCGCAACAAAATCACCAACCTGGGCAATGAATTGCCGAGCCTCTACAACATTACTTAGTGTTTCAATATAAGTTAAATCCCCTCCGGCACAAAAAGCTTTACCGTTCCCCGTCAATATAACAGCATTTACAGTAATATCTTTGTTAACCAGACTGAAACAATGGGTAAGTTCATCGACAAGAGCTTTATTCATTGCATTAAGAGAGCTAGGCCGATTTAGAGTAATTGTCGCAATCCCATCAGCAATACTTAAAAGTACAGATTTCTCAGACATCCTTTCACCTCACAAACAACTATTGATGTAAATCAGCTTCATTCAACAGAGTTGGATCAAAACAGGCAATCAGCTGCATTTTTTCTGACCGCGTAAGTTGTTTAATCGCCCATTCCCGGCTTCTGGCCGTCTTGCCATCCTCATACTCTTCAAAATATACCAGCTTGACGGGTGTACGGCCGCGCGTGTATTTAGCCCCTTGACCACTGTTATGAATCGCCATCCGCTGCTTTAACTGAGTAGTCCATCCTGTATAAAGTGTACCATCAGAACACTCTACAATATAGGTATAAGCCACTATTTGCCCTCTACAATGACCACTTTTTTCATAACAACATCTTCGAGCGGCTTATCTTGGGAGTTAGTTTTTACTTTGCCGATTTTTTTGACAACATCCATTCCCTCAATAACCTTACCAAATACAGCATGTTTATTATCCAGCCAAGGCGTCGCTGCTAGGGTAATAAAAAACTGTGATCCACCCGTATTAGGGCCTGCATTTGCCATTGACAAAATTCCTTCCGAGGAATGCCGCAGACTGCTATTAAACTCATCAGGAATGGTATAGCCCGGTCCTCCCGTACCTTTTCCATTTGGATCACCGCCTTGAATCATGAAACCATCAATAACCCGATGAAAGATCAGACCATTATAGAAACCTTTGTTGACCAGAGTAATAAAATTCTTGGTCGTAAGAGGAGCTTTATCTTCAAGCAACTCTACTTTGAAATTCCCTTGGCTTGTTTCGAATACAGCAACACCGTTCTTTTTACCGCTTACTTCAGCCTGCTTAGCACTGTTATCCGTCTGGCTTGGAGTTGGTGCAGGGGTTGGATTGGCTTGATTTCCCGAGCATCCCACCGTTGCAAACAACATGAACATTAATAGAACTACGCTAATTTTCTTCATATATACCCACCTTTACATGAATGTTTTACTTGCTATAGGTTTTGCTTTCCCCAGGTTTGCTTGGACACCACACAGCTACAGACTTTTCTTTATCAGGAAAACTGCTTGGCGGAATCCACACCTCACCACGAGTATGCATGGCTATTAGGTTTTTTACATGTAGTGTACGACAAAAAGCTTCAGCCCCAATTGTCCGGTATTCCTCTAAACGACTATCGACCGGAAAGAATGCGATATCGAGATTGAGGTGTTCCAGCTTACTAAGTTCAGTTTTGAAGCCCTCAGCTGCCGCCTTGAGATTTTCGGCTGTATCACCTTTCCAGTGCCACCAATTCAAATCACCGGCATGAAAAATTCGCCAGTCGTCGACTTCAACATAAAAGGAAATTCCCTCATCCGTCGATCCGTAACTGGTTATCTTTAATAAATCGGTTGTAATTTGTTGATAGGGTTTGAGAAAAACTAATTTTTCTTGTTTAATTTTATTAACTCCTGTTTCATAACGAATGTCTTCACTAAGGAAATAAGTTTGCACCTTATCCTGCCACTGGTGAATGACTGGATTATAATGATCGGCGTGACGATGCGAACTAAACACCCATACGGTTTCAGCTTCTTCAATCATTTGCTCTAATGCAACAGTCGGATTAAGATAATAATCAAATATCAGTAGATTGTGCCCGCTTTTAACTACAAAACCACTATTAAACAAATAAGTGATTTCTAAACTTTGCACATTCAATTCCTCCTAGCGTTAAATTTTGTTTGAACAAACGACTTAATCGGAGTCAGATAAATAAGATAAGCAATCAGGCTGCCACCTAATGTGCTAACAAGAAATGGTATGACAAAGAAAAATATTCCGACTTCTGTTCCTAAGAGATATTTAGCTACCGGATAAGCAAATAAGCCGCCAATTAAACCAGTGCCAACCACTTCACCAAGTATCGCACCAAACAAACTATTGGTTCTATGATAAACCATTCCTGAAAGCGCTGCACCAACCACACTGCCAGGAAAAGCTAACAGCGAACCAGTTCCCAGGACATTGCGCAGCAACGATATTCCAAAGCCTGCACTGACAGAATAACGGGTTCCCAAAAAAACTGAAATGAGAATATTAATGGCATGCTGAACAGGAAAACACTTAGCCACAACAACGGGGATATAAACCAGGTGAGCCGAAAGCACACCAATCGCGATAAACAACGCCGTAAAAGTTAACTTTTGTATGTGCACTAAAAAGCACCACCCTTAGCCAAAGCGTATTTGGCTGCGTAATATTTCATCATTAAGAGTGGATACCGCATCAAACAGCTTGATTCTAAATGTACCAATACCTTCACCCAATTTTAATGACTGCTGCGCTATTTCTCCGGCGATGCCCATAATGGCAATCCCTGCTGCAGCGCCGGCCAATGGATCAGCTACCGCACAGCAGCTGCCTACCAGTGAAGAGGTCATGCATCCAGTGCCAGTAACCTGAGTTAACATGACATGACCGTTTTCAAGCCTTACTACCTGCTTTCCATTGGTAATAACATCAGTCTTGCCCGTTACCGCAATGACACACGCTAACTTATTGGCTAATTGAACGGCAATTGACTCAGCATCGGTTTCATCTGCAACAGAATCCACTCCTTTGCTTTTACCATGCAAACCGCTCAATACATTGATCTCAGACATATTGCCGCGAATGACTGTTGGCTTAACCTCACGGATAATTCGTTCAGCCGTTTCAGTTCGATAAGCAGTAGCACCAACGCCCACTGGATCAAAAACAACAGGGATTCCATTTGCTGCAGCCTTTCGCCCAGCTGCAACCATGGCTTCAACGGTCTGCGAACTCAAAGTACCAATATTCAATACCAACGCAGCAGCATGACCTGCCATTTCTTCAACTTCCTTGATTTCGCTCGCCATAACCGGAGAAGCACCGAGAGCCAGCGTAATATTTGCCGAATCGTTAGCCGTCACATAATTGGTTATATGATGAATGAGTGGCCGTTGTTGTTTTATTTTATCAAGAATTTCGTATATCCCATTTAACATAGTGTCACCTTCCAAAATCAATATAGCTATGTACCATTATAACTTTACCATAATTTACCTTGCATTTCAACTTTCGGCAAGCTACTTGCGCGGCTTGGCACGGTGGGTGGGCGCAGCCATCAGTGGATCATCTGGCCAATAATGTTTGGGATAACGCCCCTGCAAATCACGTTTAACTTCATAATAAGCATGCTGCCAGAAACTAGCCAAATCTGCAGTCACCTGAACGGGACGGGAGGCAGGAGACAGTAGGTGTAAGGTAACGGCAACCTTCCCGTCCGCAATGCGCGGCGTATCTGTCAAGCCAAACATTTCCTGCAAGCGAACAGCTAATACCGGCTTAGCCGGATCGCTATAATCTAAAGGGATTCGCTGCCCACTTGGCACCTGAATATGTGACGGTGCCAGTTGATCGACCTGCTGACGCTGTTCCCAAGAAAGCAGACTCTCAAAGATGGGCACTAAATTGAGTCGCTTTAAATCCGTACTGTCTGTCATGCCGTATAAATATGGCCCCAGCCAGACTGCCAAGGTTTCTAGCAGAACTGGCTCAGACATATTAGGCCAAGCATGATCAACATGGTGCATAAAATTGAGGCGATTCAGCAATTGCCTGGCTATTTTGGTCCAAGGCAATATTTGCAAGCCTTCAGCAGCAATACCTTGCAGCAGAGCGTCTAAAACTGCTTCCGCTGGTGGGTTTGTAATCATCTCATCTTTTATGATGATACTGCCTAACCGCCAAATAGTTTTGGCCTTCACGGCAAGTTGTTCTCTGTCCCACGCGATACTTAGTACCCGCTGAACTTGATTGTCATAATGCTCTAGCAATGTTTTAAGACTAATGGGAGCTGCTAAAAAAATACGACTTTCAATTCCGCTGTCATCTAAATCTACGGCGACAATATAAGGTTCATAAGCAAACTGCTGCTCATGCTGATATTTTGCCCCTCGCCCATTTTGCAGCAAATATCTTCCGCCCCCTCTATGCTGAGCAATACGATCAGGATAAGCCAAAGCCATTAGCAAACCACAGGCATCCGGATCAACGCCTTCAGCGTTAAGAACAGGCAACCTAAGACTTTTCCCCCAGGATGTAACTTCCATCATAATGCGCCGACAGGCAGCTAAGTCGATTTGACAATTATCCTTATTGTTAGTAAGACCTGTCTGTTTACCGTTGCGTAAACTGCGAATGACCTCAATACGCGAGACTAAATCAGTATCTAAGCTTCGAGTGGTTCCACGAAAGACATCACGTTCTCCCAGCAGGGAAGCAATTTCACACGCCAGCTGTCCAAGGTTTAAGTTGATGGCTTTAATGATCATATGAGCCAAACGTGGATGACACCCTAAGGCAGCCATTGCACGTCCATGTTCTGTAATCCACTGATTGTCATCACAGGCACCTAATTGCTGCAATAATCCATTCGCTTGGCTTAACGCTGCCGCAGGCGGACAATCCAGCCACTTCAACTCAGCTGAATCATGAACGCCCCACGCAGCAAGTTCAAGTGCCAGTGCTACAAGGTCAGCTTCATAAATTTCCGGCACAGTGTTAGGAATAAAGCCAGCTTCTTCTGCTTCTGTCCACATACGCAAACAAATTCCCGGTTCTAAGCGTCCTGCACGGCCGCGTCGCTGCTCGGCAGCTGCTAAAGATATGGGAACAGTCTCTAACTTGGTCATCCCAGTTCGGGGTGAAAAACGCGGTACACGCATGAGTCCACTATCAATCACAATGCGAACACCATCCACGGTTAGACTGGTTTCAGCAATTGAGGTGGACAATACAATTTTTCGCCACCCCGGATTACACGGTTTGAGTGCCAAATCCTGCTCTTCATGCCGCAGGCTGCCATGCAAGGGCACAACACTGATTTGATCACCTAAATCATACCGAGCTAACTGACGCTCCACCCGCCTAATCTCACCCACTCCTGGCAGGAATACCAGAATATTGCCGGAATAGTTCCTCAGTGCAGCGGCAATCTTTTTCGTTACAGCCACTTCAAGCTTTTCTTGCTGGCGCGAACTTTCATAAATAGTTTCTACCGGATGAGTCCGGCCTTCACTTCTGATAATCGGCGCCTGACCTAAGAGAACCGAAATAGGTTCAACATCAAGTGTTGCTGACATGACCAGGATTTTCAAGTCTTCCCGTAGAATTTCTTGAGATTGTAAACATAGAGCCAAGCCCAAATCAGCCTGTAAACTCCGTTCATGAAACTCATCAAAAATAATCAATCCAACACCTGACAGCGATGGATCCTCTTGAAGCATGCGGGTCAATACCCCTTCGGTGATAATCTCAATACGAGTTTCAGGTCCAACCTTGGTATCGAGCCGGACCCGATATCCAACTGTCTCACCAACCGATTCATTTAATAAGCCCGCCATATAGCGGGCAGCAGCCCGAGCCGCTATGCGCCGGGGTTCCAGCATAATAATACGGCGTCCTTCAAGCCAAAACTCATTCAGTATCGCTAAAGGGATTTGCGTTGTCTTTCCCGCTCCTGGCGGAGCAACCACCACAAGATTATTATGACGTATCAGTGCGCTTTTAAGCTCTGGCACCACATTAAAAATCGGTAAATCAGCCATGATGTGACACCCCTATCGTTATTTCCCGGAAATTCCTCAAGTTGTTACACAAGCAAAGTGACTTTACTTGCCTAGTTGGTATAGTTCTGCTTATCATTATTAAAACAAATAAAAAGCATTATTGTCCACTAGACCAATAATGCTTTGGTTTATTTTTTTAAATGAAGCTGGGCAGCCAGTATCGCTTTGCCGATTTCTGGATTTATGATATCAGCAATCTGGTCGAAAGGAATCGCAAACTTTAAGAAACCATATACATAAGGTGTATATTCATAAAGTTGGTAAAACACAACTACTTCTTTTGCAGTTAAATAAAATCCTTGCTCATTTTCCTTGATCCCAGTGTATGGTGCGATAAAAACAATTTCCTTACTGTTAATTTGTTTCTGAATAATCTCATTCACCCTAGCCTGATAGGCACTGCCTGGTTTAAATAAATCTGGAAATTGATAAATTTTTCCGGTCTGAACATTCATGGTAAATGCTTTTAAGTAAGACATCGGATGAGCGGCACGTTCAGGGTAGAGTGACTCTGTAATCGTTAGACTTAAAATATTTTGTGTATTAAATTGAACCAGATAGTCAGCTCTCACCGAAACCTTTTGCATTTGCGCGGCTTCATCGCTTAACCGGATAAACTCCTGCTGCAAAACACTATTAAGATTTTTCTGCACTTCAATATTGGGAAGTTCTTGAATTTTTGGCCATAATAGATTATTATCGGTAATTTTTTCTTCCTGAGGTAAAACATTGGCATAAATGGGCTTATTTTTAACATTCTTAACATGATACCAAGTCCCACCCATTGCCACCGCTACGAAAATCACAAATACTAACAATACTATTTTTTTCATAAAATTCTCCCATTTCATTAGCGATCTATATTCCAATATTGCCTAAAGCTAACGAATCTATCCCTTGACTTGAATTAACAAAACTATGAATTTCATGATAGAAATTACAAAACCTAATGATTAGAGCGCAACCTGCAACGTGTTTCGATTTTTTTTACAAACGAAATGTTATTTCTTTTTAGCAAGAAGAACATATTTTGCCGCAATCAAAATGCCTGTAATCGCAAATACTACATCAAGTACAGTTTGCAAAGTGTCACCCCAGGGCCATTGCCGATTATACAAGTGAACAACTACAATGATGAGAAATAGAATATCATTAAATTTACTTGTTTTACTCATAAATGCAGAAGTGTATAAACACCTCTATGTCCCCCCTATATTACCAAATGAGTTACAAATTAGAAATTTAACCAATTCAACACTATACGAGTTTAAAGAATAAGTTACTGATATTATAACATTAGTCATAGACACTGCCTATCCAAAACAATTCAAAATACATCGTAAAGGGAGTAAAGAATGAAATATTTGCCTTTCATGATCCTATTTTGCACCATCTATGGTGCCGCTAACTATTATATTGGCATGCGAACCTGGGATGCCCTTCATCAACTTATTCCACTAGCCCCAATCGCTTATTGGTGCATCATTATCTTCTTAACTGTTTCTTATGTAGTTAGCAGCATCTGGAACTCTTATTATCCGACAAAGCCACTAAATAGTTTGTTATGGATTGGCTCCTATTGGCTGGCAATGACTTATTACGCTTTTTTACTCTGGGTATTTGTTGACATACTAAGTATGGTCAATTCTTTCATTGGATTACTGGCATTGCACTTAAACAAACAGCCTTTCATTGCCATTACATTGTGGACGATTATTGCTATTGTGATGATTTACGGCCGCTGGGTAGCAACACATCCGATTGTTAACCGGTACCAGCTTAGACTCAACAAGCGAGCAGGAAACTTGTCCAGCCTGCATGCTGTCTTAATTGCTGATGTACATTTGGGGCCATTAGTAGGAACCACCCAGCTTGCCAAAATGGTGAGTACTATTCAGCAACTACAGCCTGATATTGTATTTTTTGCCGGTGACATGATTGATGAAAACGTTCCTTATTTTATTGCTGAGAAAATGCCGGAGCAATTAAAAAAGATTACACCACCCTTTGGTGTCTTTGCCGTACTAGGGAATCATGAATATATCGGTGGTTACGGAGAACAGGCCATTAAGGCGTTGGAGCAATCGGGTGTCACGGTGTTACGCGACAGCTTTATGAAGGTTGCGGATAGCTTTTACGTTATTGGACGCGACGATCGCAGCAGTGCCAGGTTCGCCCGCAAACAACGGTTAAGCCTTGCTACTATGCTTAAGGGACTTGATCAATCATTGCCACTCATCTTATTAGACCATCAGCCGAATGATTTTAGCGAAGCTGAGCGATCGGCAATCGACTTGCAATTATCAGGACATACCCATCGTGGACAGTTCTTTCCGAACAATCTGATTACCGAAAAAGTCTTTGAATTGGATTGGGGATACTTAGCAAAAGAATCTTTTCATGTTATTGTATCCTCAGGTTATGCAACCTGGGGACCACCCATTCGTCTTGGCAATCACCCTGAAGTGGTCGAAATATTGATCGAATTTAAACAGGATTAAGTACATCATTGATCTGATTTAAATAAAAAAGTCCAGTTACTGCCCCTGAAGCAGCAAACTGAACTTTTTTTATTTATGGATAGATGCGTGTTCCCGTTTCAGACGCCAAGGCAGCTTCAAGACACTCTGGGCTGGTAATCAGCGCCTTTTTGCCCCCATTGTCAAGAAACTTAATGACTGCTTGAATCTTGGGCAGCATGCTGCCTGGCGCAAAGTGATTTTGCTGTACATATTGCTTTAACTCAGCCAAGGTGACATCATTTAATGCTTGCTCGTCGGCTTTCCCATAATTCAAATAAACTTTTGGTACGCCTGTTGATATAACCAGCAGATCGGCCTGGAGTTCAATGGCCAACAGGCTTGACGCATAATCCTTATCAATGACTGCGTCTACACCACTAAGGCTGCCATCCGCCTGCCGAACTACCGGGATACCGCCGCCCCCAACACTGACGACACAATACCCTTGTCTTGCCAGTAGGCTAATGACCTCTTTTTCGATAATAGTTTGCGGTTGAGGTGATGGGACAACACGCCGGTAACCGCGGCCTGCATCATTGATCATGACCCAGCCCGGATTGACTGCCAACAGCGCCTGAGCCTGCTCTTCAGAATAGAAAGAACCAATCGGTTTGGTCGGTTGACCAAAGGCAGGATCATCAGCCGCCACAGCTACTTGCGTTACAATGGCTACTGCCGATTTTTTAATACCCCGCCTGGCAAATTCATTATCCATGGCCTGCTGAATTTGATAACCAATAGCCCCCTGAGTATCAGCACCACAGTTTACAAGCGGCACATGATGCATCCGGGCCACTTCGCTGGCGATTTCCGACCGACGGAGAATGAAGCCTACCTGTGGACCATTGCCATGGGTAATAATGACCTCATATCCTTGCTCTATCATGCTGGTAATATGTTTAGCTGTTTCACAAACAGCATCATATTGATCCTGCACCGTTTGACGGACGTTGTCCCGTATAAGCGAATTGCCGCCTATAGCCACAACAGCCAGCTGTTTCATCGTTATCGCCCACCCATCAATAGTGTCATCACTGCCTTAGCAGTATGCAGACGATTCTCGGCCTCATCATAGACAATCGAGTGAGGACCATCAATGACTGAATCTTCAACTTCATTATTACGATCTGCCGGTAAAGCGTGCATATACATGACATTTTTATCAGCCAAGGCTATTTTGCTTTCGGTACATTTCCAGCTGCGCTGGGACATCAATTTATGATCAATCACCACGGCAGCACCAGAAGCAGCAGCGCCAGTCTGGTCAGTCACCCAGTTACCCCAATTTTTCGGAATGACAATATGCGCATCCCGGTAAGCTTCCTCCTCATTATCAGTGATCGTCACAGTGCCGCCGTACCGTGCAGCATTGGCTTTGGCCTTCTCGATAACCCAATCCGGCAATTCCCAGCCCTTGGGATGAGCCAGCGTAACATCCATGCCATACCGAGGAAATAATAGCACTTGAGATACCGGTACAGAAATAGGCTTTTTGTGACTCTCGGCGTAAGCCCAAATAATGGAGACTTTTACCCGTTTTAAATCACCGATTTTCTCCTTCATGGTCATGAGGTCAGCCAACGCTTGGAAAGGATGATATAAATCGCATTGTAAGTTCATGATCGGAACAGTTGACCATTTGGCCATCTCATTAAGATACTTATTGCCGATTTCCCAATTGCAATACCGGCAGGCAATGGCATGACCAAAGCGTGACAAAATAATGGCTGTATCTTTTGCACTTTCCCCATGAGCAATTTGCATACTGCTCGAATCCAGAAAGCCAGCATGACCGCCAAGCTGGGCAAAACCGGCTTCCATAGAGTTACGAGTGCGGGTTGATTGTTCGAAAAACATCATAAACATGGTCTGATACTGCAAATAGGGAGTTGGAACGCCCATAGCAAATTTTTTCTTCAGGTCTAAGGATACTTCCAGCATGGTGTCGACTTCTTCTTTGTTGAAATCTTCCAGATCAATGAAATGTCTGCCACGAAAAACTGAATGCACGAAATCATCCCCTTATCTGTTTGATAGAATTAATTGACTTAAGGTATGCTACTTAACTAAGTTAGCCGTATTTTCCGGCATTTTCGTCACATATTCCCGCACATAAATGAGGGGAATCATTGCGTACATGGCTGTCGCTGCAACCAATTCTTTCTTCCAGGTACGTTCATTAGGTGCATGCGCCTGATCTTCATGCCCAGGACCAAAACCAATACAGGGTATTCCATAGCGCCCCATAATCGAAACACCATTGGTCGAAAATGTCCATTTATCAACCACCGGCATTTGATTAAACAAGCCGCAATAAGCACTCTCCAACGCCGAGCACACCGGATGCCCGCTCTCAATCAACCAAGTGGGAAAGTAAGCATCGGTGGGATAAACGAGCCCCGTATAGGAAGGCCGCTCATACGTATACATCGCAACTTGGGCATCCCCAGCTTTTACCGCCGGCAGATTGCGAATCTGCCGTAAAGCCAGTTCAGCGTCCTCACCGGCAGTCAAACGCCGGTCAATCGATATCCAGCAGCTATCTGCTACTGCACACCTTGACGGTGAGGTATGAAAAATTTCTGATACTGTCAGACTGCCTTTGCCAAGGAAATCATGATCCAGCAGATTTTCATGCAATGCTCGCAATTCGGTTAAAATGGGTGCCATTTTATAAATCGCATTATCGCCCCGTTCAGGTGCCGAACCATGGCAGCTAATGCCCTGTGTCGTAACTTTAATCTCCATACGACCGCGCTGACCACGATAAATTTTGCCATCAGTCGGCTCGGTGATAACTACAAATTCTGGCCGCAGCTTATCTTCATTGATAATATATTGCCAGCAAAGACCATCACAGTCTTCTTCCTGAACCGATCCGACCACAACCAGCGTATAATCATCTTCCAATCCTAAATCTTTGATAATTTTCCCCGCATAGACCATGGAAGCCATCCCGCCAAGTTGATCACTGGCGCCGCGCCCGATAATGATTTCCTCATCTTCATAGCCTTGATAAGGATCATATTCCCAGTTGTCTGGATTGCCAATACCCACTGTGTCAATATGGGCATCCATAGCAATGAGATGTTTTCCCTTACCAATATAGCCCAGGATATTTCCCATCGGATCAATCTCAACCCGGTCAAAGCCGACCTTTTCCATCTCAGCTTTAATACGTAAAATAACCTTTTCTTCGCCGCAGCTTTCGCCTGGAATAGCAATTAATTCCCGTAGAAAACGGGCAATTTCTGGCTTCACCTGCTCAGCCAAATTACGGACATCTGCAAAACCATGTTCCAACATAACAAACTCCTCTCCCTAGCTAATGAATTGGCTGCATCAATTTAAGCGCCGTGATCGGTATTCTTGCCTAACTGTACTGAGGTTCCATTCAGTACGGCATTTAATATGATGGCCGCAATGCTGCCGGCAGTAATCCCACTGTGCAGGATAACCTGAGCCCAACTGGGAAAATTGTGATAAAAATTAGGCACAGCCAGCGTGATCATGCCTACGCCAATGCTGATCGCCACCACCATAATGTTGTGAGTACCATCAAAGGACACCCGTGATAAAGTCTTAACACCGCTGGCGGCAACCATACCGAACATGGCAATTCCTGCCCCTCCCAAAACCGGGCTTGGAATCGCAGCAATAACTGCCGCCAACTTCGGAAACAACCCCAGCACCACTAAGATAGCACCCGCTGCCGCTACTACAAAGCGGCTTCTGACCCTAGTCAACCCAACCAATCCCACATTCTGCGCAAAAGCTGTATAGGGAAAACTGTTTAGAATACCGCCAAGAATGGTCGAAAAGCCATCGGCCCGTAAACAACGGCTTAAATCATCCTGCATGATTGGCTTTTCGATAATTTCACCAATGGCAATACAGTCACCCGTTGTTTCGGTCATAACGACCAACATCACCAGTACCATGGCAGCAATGGATGCAACATCAAAAGTTGGCAGCCCAAAGGCGAAAGGTGTAGTAATGCCAAGCCAAGCTGAGCCAGCCACTTGCGAGAAGTTGACTAACCCAAACGGCATAGCGATAATTGTACCGCAGACCAAGCCCAGCAGAACAGCAATATTACTGAGAAATCCCGTAAAATAGCGATAGAAGAATAATACCAGTACCAGCGTGATTAATGCGACAACAATAAAGTTAGCACTGGCGAAGTCTGGAGCAGCAGGATTTCCGCCCCCTGCCCACCGGACGGCAACAGGCATCAGCGTAATCCCGATGATGGTAATAATCGTGCCAGTAACAACAGGAGGGAAAAACCTCAGAAGGCGGCTAAAATAGGGCGCAATGAGAAAAGTAACAAGTCCGGCAACAATGATTGAGCCATAGATTCCTGCCAGTCCATGGGTCTTACCAATAATGATCATGGGCGTAACAGCAGCAAAAGTAACGCCTTGAATGATCGGTATGCGAATGCCCATTTTCCAAAAACCAAGTGTCTGAATCAGAGTAGCAATACCACAAGTAAATAAGTCGGCATTAATCAGATAAATTAACTGTTCACGCGATAGTCCCAATGCATTGGCAATAATCAGCGGCACAGCGACCGCTCCGGCATACATCGCCAAAACATGCTGCAAGCCATAAGTAAACAATTGCCCAAATGGCAGCATTTCATCAACCGGGTGACGACTTTTATCAGCTCGCATGATTTCACCTCATTTCACTTTTCGGACGACCTGATACTTCTCATCACCTCACTTTAGCGCATCGCTACTTGCTCAGTTTCTTATACTGCAAATTTTATGCCAAATTGAACCTGATCAGTACAAGTTAGAAAAAGGACTGGCCGACACCAACCCTGATATTCAGCTAAATGTTTTTCTCCTTTCATAGGGACGAACACTCAGGCAACTTGACCATTATTCTCAAATTGATACAAGAGGATCATAGTGAAACAGCATAATGAGCCGGTATCAGTGATCATATAAAAAGCCGTTTAATCTCATTTTGATACTTCCGTATCTTTATGAAAAAAATTTACGTTCGGCAATGTTATATTCTTTTATTTTACGGTACAGTGTTGCCCGGCTAATTCCTAACAGTTTGGCAGCCGCATCTTTATGCCCGTCAACAGCAGCTGCTTCCAGGGCTTTAGTAATGATTTCACGCTCTAAAGTTTTTAAATTCAGACAACCAGTTGTTACGGCAACCTTTTCTTCCTGTTTGATTCGTTTTGGCAAGACTTCAAAACTAATATATTCACCAGTAGCCATGGTCACAGCATATTCAATCACATTCGCTAATTCCCGCACATTGCCAGGCCAAGGATAGCGGCTGAGCAGAGCAACCGCATCAGGAGTAACCCCATTAATCTTCTTCCCTAGCACTCCACAGTAATAATTTAAATAGTACAACACTAATAAGGGGATATCTTCTTTACGCTCCCGCAATGGCGGAATAACCAAGGGAATCACATTTAGACGGTAATAAAGATCTTCCCGGAATTCGCCTGACGCTACTAATCTTTCCAAGTTGCGATGGGTTGCGGCAATCACTCTGACATTGACGGCACTAGCACGTGAACTGCCAATCCGCTCGACTTTCCTTTCTTGCAATACCCGAAGCAGCTTCACTTGAAGATGCAGTGGCATATCGCCAATTTCATCAAGGAAAATGGTCCCATTATGGGCTAACTCAAACTTGCCGAGCTTGCCTCCTCGTCTGGCTCCGGTAAAGGCACCCTCTTCATAACCGAATAGTTCGCTCTCTAACAGATTCTCAGGAATTGCACCACAGTTTATTGCTATAAACGCGTTAATTTTCCTTGGACTGCTTTCGTGAATAGCCCTAGCCAGCAACTCCTTGCCTGTGCCGCTCTCACCTTGAATGAGCAAGGTGGAATTAGTAGGAGCCACTCTGGTGGCTAATTCTTTTAACTCGCGGATTTTGCCGCAATTGCCAATGATCTGAGAGAATTCAGTTGCAATATCACTGACAGTAGCATCGTTAACCAAGCGCTTAATCTCTTGGGCATCGCGCAGTGTAACCACCGCTCCTTCAAACCGCCCGCTTCGGATAATGGGAAAGGCATCACAGTACCATTGAGCCGTAACCCTCCGCCCTTTGACTTCACCAGAAAACTTTTCTCCGTCCTCAATGACTCTCCACATTTTTTTCTCATCCATAATCTGTGATAAAACAGCAGGCTTGTCAAAAGCCATATCCACCATTTTTGCCCCAAGTTCATTGGTGTGAATAATGCCTTTATCGGCATTCACGACCAGAATTCCATCATGCAGCAGATTTAAAACCGTTACAAGCTGGCGGGCAAGTGTCTCCCGTTCCTGGCTTTGTACCTTTTCTGTGACTTTTGCAGCAATCAATTCAGCCATCTTCTCTAAAAAACGCAGCAAAGAGTCTTTACGCTCCCGTAACCGCTCTGCTTGCATACTATCTAGACAAATAAGCCCGATTACGCCGAGAATACGCCCATTAATTCCAATCGGAACAGCCACCTCAGCTGCTTCCGGGCAATTGGCACGAGCAGTACACGGCTGGCACAATTCATGATTCCCCGGACTATCAATCATCACTGACTGTCCACTCTGAATAACATGCCGATAGACAAAGCCATCTTGCAGCATTTTACCGCATTGATGCTGATATCTGCCCGTTCCTGCTATCCGCATTAATTGACTATCGGCGATCTCGACTTCCATTAGCAGTGCCTCTGCAATTGCTTCAGCCGTCTGCTGCACTGTCTCACGAATTTCCTGCAGCGAATACATATGTCTCACCTCGGCATGCTTCGCAGAGCTGGTGCTTATTTTATGACCTCAAAACTTCGTTGTAATAAGCAGTTCACTCACTCAAAGCCCCCGTTATTATTGTTTGATTATTTCGACAATAAGCAAATAAACCCTGCCAGCCTGTTATTTAATTTCCATAATTTGCATAGAGATACTCCGCACAGGATGCTGCACATTCACCATTCCAGACAATATTGCGATATTTATCAGGATCAGTATCCCCCTCGGTACTAAATAATAGAATGTTCGATTGATGATTGAGGTTGAAGGCTGCCTTAGCTTTTTTCAAACTCGGCATGGTCAGTAGACAACTGAGTAACCCTAACGTAACAGCTCCAGACTCACCAGATATGATACGCGGATCAGCACCATACG
This sequence comes from Sporomusaceae bacterium FL31, assembly GCA_003990955.1. Lineage (GTDB taxonomy): Bacteria > Bacillota > Negativicutes > DSM-1736 > Dendrosporobacteraceae > BIFV01. The sequence continues at coordinate 48 of BIFV01000026.1, read as the reverse complement.
GATTTCCCAGAATTCGCATTCCGCTTGCCGCTACCCAATCCGGGCATG
>BIFV01000025.1 GCA_003990955.1 Sporomusaceae bacterium FL31 | reverse complement strand
ATTACAACATTCGGTATTAGCACCACTTTCGCAGTGTTGTCCCCATCTAGAAGGCAGGTTGTCTACGCGTTACTCACCCGTTCGCCACTAAGAACCATTGCTGATTCTCCGTTCGACTTGCATGTGTTAGGCACGCCGCCAGCGTTCGTCCTGAGCCAGGATCAAACTCTCCATAAAAGTTATTTATGAAGAACCTTGATGGCTCTTTATAAGTTAAAAGAAATTTTGGAGCGGAAAACGAGATTCGAACTCGCGACCCTCGCCTTGGCAAGGCGATGCTCTACCGCTGAGCTATTTCCGCATTGTTTTGTGCTCATTGAGCACCGCACATCTGGCATTTTTTACTTCTTACATTGTTTAGTTTTCAGAGAACACTTTGTCATAATATTGCCGTGACAGTTATTTATTTTACTACTTTATTTAGAGTTTGTCAAACATTTTATACCTGGTAATTTTCACCTGACAGAGGGTCAACGAAAGCTCGTACTATTCCCTATTTGTCTCGCAATCACTTGCGATGGCGACTTTTATATATTATCATTCTACAATACTTATGTCAACCGTTTTTTAGAAAAATTCATTTTATACTTGCATATTAATAACAGCACATTAGATTTATAAGAAAAGCCTTTTTCAAATAAGTAAATACAAGCTCAAATAATAACATCCTATTCATATTTAATTGATACCTAATTCGCTATATGCTCCTATTATCCTCTTAGCCCAGTTTCTTTTTCAGAAAATTTGCACTATAAGATTGACAATCACTATTTTCTGTGCCAGAATGTATGTAATATCCTTAAAAGAAATAACTGTGTGTTCCTATGCTAGAGATTGAGCATCATCTTAATTTAATAATTACTCATAAATGTGATGATTGGGAGCGGAGTATCTGCAAGACACGCTACAGAGAGCCGGTGGTTGGTGCGAACCGGAGCGGAGCGGCTATTCTAAATCACCCATGAGCACTTTGCCGAAAGACAATCTTAACCAGAATTGTCTTTAAGTAACAGCGTCAGTTCTGCGTTAAAGAACAGCCGGTGATGGCCGGTGTAAGAGTATTATTCAGGGTGGTACCGCGTAAATTTCGCCCCTGTCAACGTTTTATACGTTGACAGGGGCGTTTTGTTTTTAAAAATACAATAGGAGGGTTTTCCTGTGAAACAAGTATTATCAATACTACTTAAAAACCAACCTGATGCCTTAGTTCGTTTAATCGGTGTCGTTTACCGACGCGGCTTCGCTGTAGAAAGCTTATCTGTAACCCCCGCCCAAGAGCCAGCTTACGCTTGTGTTCAAGCTGTAATCAACGACTGCTCAGCATCCACCCAGTTATTACATCAAGTTCGAAAACTTGTTCCTGTAGTGAGTGCCGATATTCTCTCAGCCGATGCCGTTTTACCAAAAACATCACTGCCTTTTTCCAGTCGCCATCTGACTACTTAAGAGGAAGCAACCATCTCTATGCCGCACCTTAGCTGATTCTAAAAACAATCATATTGGAGGCCTCACAATGAAACTATCGGGAAGTAACATCATCGTCCAATCCTTGCTAAACCTCGGTGTCGATACCGTTTTTGGCTACCCTGGCGGACAAATCATGCCTCTATATGACGCACTTTATGAGAGCCGCCTTAAGCATATTCTTACTGTTCATGAACAAGGCGCTGCTCACGCAGCAGATGGCTACGCTCGTGCTACAGGTAGGGTTGGTGTCTGCATCGCAACATCAGGCCCAGGAGCAACAAATCTTGTGACAGGTCTTGCAACAGCTTATATGGATTCTTCACCAGTTGTTGCGATTACAGGTCAGGTTTCTACTACCTTGCTTGGACGAGATTCTTTTCAAGAAGTTGATATCACCGGAATTACCATGCCCATTACAAAACATAGCTTTCTAATTCGCAGCATCAGTGACTTAGGACCGGCGATATACGATGCCTTTGAAATCGCACTTACCGGACGCCCGGGTCCGGTACTCATTGACATTCCGCGTGACATCCTGCAAATGGAGACTGACTGGGAGCCACCCTTAGCACCTGCACCTTCTGATTATCCGGCTGCTGCTAGCTTAATGCAGCCTAATATAGAAAAAGCGGCAGCCTTACTTATCTCTGCCAAAAGGCCTGCCATTTTAGCCGGCGGCGGCGTAACCTCCAGCCAGACAGAGTCAGAATTATTAACACTAACCAAAACTTTGCGCATCCCTATACTCAGCACGCTTATGGGGCTTGGTATACTTCCGCACGATCATTCCTGTTATCTCGGGTTAACTGGTATGCATGGTCATAAAACAGCAAATCGAGTCATTAGCGAAGCCGATGTAGTATTAGCTGTAGGCACAAGATTTAGCGACCGAGTCACTAGCAATCCCCAGCAATACTCTCTGAATAAAACAATTATACAGTTAGATATCGATGATGCTGAAGTTGGGAAAAACATTCCCACTCATATTGCTATAACGGGTGATCTGCGGCAAACATTAACCACGCTAACAAAACTGCTTGTAAATTATCCTCAAACCAACTTAACCGATTGGTGGAATAAAATTGCTGCTTGGCAGCAAGAATCCCCTTCTGAAGTAGAAGATTCAACAGCATTAACTGCACAGTGGCTGATGAAATTCATGTCCAGACATCAAATGAATCAACAGAAAATCTGGGTAACCGATGTAGGCCAACATCAAATGTGGGCAGCGCAAAGTTTGGAGCTTAGCACGCCCCGTTCCTGGATTACTTCGGGTGGGCTTGGCACTATGGGCTTCGGTCTTCCGGCAGCATTGGGAGCACAAATGGCCTGTCCTGATAAAAGAGTAATTGTGATCGCTGGCGATGGTGGTTTTAAGATGACTGGGATAGAACTATTTACTGCAGTAAATGAAAAGCTCCCCCTTATTTGTGTAATTATCAATAACGGCTGCCTAGGTATGGTTCGTCAATGGCAGCAGTTGCTGTATCATCAGCGCTATTCATCCTCGTTATTACCCCAATTCGACTTTGTCTCTTTCGCTAAATCTTGTGGGGCAAATGCTTTTTCTGCTTCATCTCAATTAGAGTTTAATCAGTCCTTTACACAAGCAAGCCAATCAAAGCATCCTACTGTTATTGTTGCGAATATCGCTCAAGATCTTCTTGTGAAACCAATGGTAAGTCCTGGCGCTCCAATTAGCAGTTTTATGGACATATAAATCGAGGCACTCTTATTCTACAGAAGTAAGAGTGCCTCGATCATTAGAAAAAGCGGTATACACAGGATAATCACGCTTCTATCATTGTAGGTTTTTGCGATTAACATGCGAGTTTGACCCGTGCAATGTAAAATACAAATCGGTCATCGGGTGAATTCTTCGCGGATTACGGCTGCCTTTACCGCCGCTTGTCCGAAGCATTAAGTAATACATTTCTTGCTTAATAAAACCTAGTTTTTCCAAAACCGCTTGCTTTGTTACAGAATCATTGTAGATTGTAGTCGTAATTCTTCCTTCCTTATAGCTTTCCTGTAATATTTCTAAAGCCTGACATATCAACTCTTCACGTAAATATTCAAATCTGGGGTTTAATAACATACTTAACATATGTATTTTGGCTTTAGGATAGCTTCTCCATTCTACCGAAGCAATCACCTTGTCATCAATACGTACAATAAATTCTTGTTTCTCTGTACGCATTAAGTAATTTTTAATCAAAGTTAAATGTCGAACAAACAAGCTGGGATTAAACTCTTTATACTCACGGTTAACAACACGCTGCAAACTCCGCGGTATGCTAACGCGATACAATCTATAAAGCGCTGGGCGATCAGCCTCCTTTAATCTTTGCAGCTTCGCCCGAGCCGTTAATGATTGTCTAGGCAGTAAATTTGAAACATTAAAATCCATCGCATAATGAAGAACTTGAGCCTGACTAGTAAATCCTAACCGCTCATAAAGATGACGCGCCTTATTATCACTCCGAACTTCTAAAATTATTTCATATCCATTTTTATCGACAATACTCTCAAACAATGTTTGTAAAACAAATGAACCAAGTCCCTGTCCACGATATGTCTTACTTATTGCAATATAATCTAAATGCAATCGTTTACTCGTAAGAGTAGAAATTTGGATAAATCCAGCTACATTGCCTTCCACTCTTATAATGTAAATATTAAAAAGATTGTTAATCCAATTTGATAGCGTACTTAATGGAAGCAAAATATAGTAAAACTGACGCACACGATGAATTCGTTGCTTGATAATCTCGGTATTTACCTCTTCGGAAAATTCCTTAGTAAAAATTTTTTCCAGGTCTTTTAAATCATGATACTGTACTTTCTCAATCGTTACGGCTGACCTGTCAAAAACCATTAATTTCACCCACTTAAAATTATTGTTATTAGTATATGTATTCTGTCACGAAGTAACGTTGTAATTTATACCATTAATACCTCTTACACTAAAAAAACAGCCCCCATTGAGGACTGTTCAGATGATAATTCGGGTCAAATAGCTTCTGCGAATAACATTGTTTAGAAAACAAGCAGTTCAATTAATGCTTTATTAAAAAATCAACTGCGATAGTACTCAAGAAAGCAGTTGCTGTTGCAAGAATTGACTCATCAAAATCGAAATAGGAATCATGGTGGCCTGCCGCTAAATCACTTCCAATCATTAAATAAGCTGCTTTACCACCGCATTGTTGAACCCGTTCCATAAAATAAGCACAATCTTCACTCCCACCGAGATTAGCACTAGAAAGCACTGTACCAAACAAATTACTTTTTCTCGCTAATTGATTAAGTCTAGCAGCCAGTTCAGGGTCATTGTTACATCCGATGGCTGACCCTACTTCAGTTAATTCAACTGTCACTTGATGCATTTGAGCAGCTGAATATAATATCCGAATAACCTCATGATAAATATATCCGTTTATTTCAGCAGTTTCTCCTCTGGTTTCCAATTTCAAAATAGCATTTGCCGGTACTACATTGCGCCCGCTGCCTGCATGTAAGACACCCACATTAACTCTGGAGGCACCTTCACTATGCCGGGCGATTGCATGGATATTAAGTGCAGCCGTTGCAGCGGCCAGTAAAGCATTACGCCCAGCTTCCGGGGCAGCCCCAGCATGAGCAGGAGTACCTTTAAAAATGGCATCTAATTTTGTTGTTGCTAAGAAACCTTCTGTTTTACAAGTTATCATACCTGTTTGTTTCAATCCGAGACCAAGATGCATACCAAAAAAATAATCTACATCATTGACCACTCCAGCAGCTGCCATAGCTTTAGCACCGCGTACGCCTTCTTCGGCTGGCTGAAAAATGATTTTTATACATCCGATCAGTTGATCTTTAAATTGTGTAATCACTTCTGCAAGCATCAGCCCAATTGCAGCATGTCCATCATGACCGCAGGCATGCATAATACCTTTATTTACGGAAGCAAACCCTTCCCGCCAGGGCAAATGATCTTCGGATTCAGCTTCTGCAACATCATTTGCATCTATATCAAACCGAAAGGCGATTGTCGGGCCAGGTTGATAAAACTTCATCGTTGCCATAACCCCTGTTTTTCCACCACTCATTTTTTGGACCCACTCAAAATTGGCGCCCTGCCTAACAGCCCTCTGCTGTTCTAATTCTAACTCCTGCGCCTCTGGTACCCCCATCATCGTTGAAGTCTCCATAACTTCTTCCCCTACCATAACGTTATAGCCTAAACCATGAAGCACGTCAGCTATTTTGGAAGCCGTTCTGAATTCACACCAGCCAGACTCTGGATACTTATGAAAATCGCGCCGATATCCTATCAATTTTCTTTTACCTTTTTTCACAACCTGAAGCACTGTTTCAATTACGGGATTCATTTAAGCAACCTCCAACCGTGTAAGGATTTTGCAACTGTTAGCCACTTATCTAAATGAAGCAAAAAAGTGCCTAGAGTCGATCCTCTAAGCACCATGAATACAGATATAAACAAACTTAGTGTATAATACATTTTTCCCCATGTCAAATACGCAGTAAGGATAGAGAAACCGACTTCAAAATTTTCTTCTGATATAACCTGCTTTACGAAGAATTGGGATAACTCGTACCGCTGTGACAGCAATGATGACACTCATGATCAGGTCAGCAGTAATATAAGGAAGAAAACCAATTGCAAGTGCTTTACTTATTGTCATTTGTTTTTGTAGATAGAAATTAACAATTGCATATAAATAAGACACACCAATAAAGTAAACAACCGTTAAACCGCCAAGCACTGCTCCCAAAGTTTTATAAACAGTGATCTCTTTACACTGATCAACAAAGAAGCCAACAATAGCAGCACATAAAATAAAACCAATGAGATAGCCAAATGTCGGCTGCAAAACATAAGCTGGTCCGCCGCCATTAGCGAAAATGGGTATACCCAATAGCCCTATACCAACATAAAGTAATTGTGAATAGAAACCGTTACGCGCCCCAAGGAAAACTCCTGAATAGGCACAAAAAAGAAACTGCAAAGTAAATGGTACTAACGGTGTTGGTATTTTTATAAATGCTCCAGCCGCTGTTAATGCAGCGAACATAGAGATAAGCAGCATTTCACGAAGTTGTAATTTCATAATCTAACTCCTTTTCAATATTACAAAAATCATTATAGTGTTTAACCCAGTCATTGTCAACCAAACTAAAACCATTAGTTAACCATAGTGAAAAGCTGTAAAATCTTCAAAAAAAGAGACATGCAAAACCATTTGTTTTTGCATGTCTCTTTTCCTATTCATGATCAACAATGCATTATTGTCACAACAGTCCTACAGCAAAACTTTTCTAACCTACATTTTTTCCCAACTCAATTCGTAAGTCACTAGGGCAGACTCCTGTACGTTTCTTGAACAGTTTACTAAAATAATATGGGTCAGAATAGCCAACGCAAGCCGACACTTCTGCAACTGAGCATGTTGTAGTGTAGAGTAACTCCTTGGCGCGCCGCACCCGGCACGCAATTAAATATTCATTTGGCCCCATACCTGTATGCTTCTGAAACAGATATGCAAACTGCTTACTGTTCAGACCATACCGTCCAGCCAGCCTCGGCATAGTGAATGTCTCCATATAATGACTATTGATATAGGCAATAGCCTGTTCAATTAATTGCCGACCGCTTTCATTACGCTGACTGGCAGCACTCGTCATAATCTCATCCAAAATACTAAAAAACAGTGACTTTGCCTTTAACTCAGACAAGTTGCCTTGTGTCTCACAAATTTGGTACAAGCGATGAAGTAAATCATGAAGACGCATACTTAAACCAGTTTCCAATTCAAAGTGAGAAAACGCATAAGGTAAAAACTCTTCTTGTCCATGTTCAATCGTATAATGAATGACCATAAATTCCCACTCAGATTTTCCCAGTACCTCTTTATCCAAAGCCATATTAGGACCGCCATGAAATATTTTGCCTACTTCCATTTCATAAGGAACACCGTCAAAAAACATTCTAGCTCGGCCCCGCAATGGAAAAACCAATCCGGAAAAGGGAGGTGTAGAAACACCGAAGCACTTCCTGCCAGGCGCTATGACTGCCCGCCCGACATTAATAATACGTACATGATTTGTAGTAAAATAGCGAGCCAGATCATTGATATCCACCTGCATATTGTCATACCTCCCTTTCATGGTAGTTAAAATCAAGTTCAAACTCTTAAATGCTATATGTAACAATATAATTAGACTAATTGATAATCGATATCATTTGGTCTAATTATATTGTTTTTAATCGCTGTTTGTCAATCATTTCTGCCCCGAATTTCCGAATTACAGTAAGGTACTAATTTAGCTATTTTTTTTAGGAAATAATCCAGGATATTTTAGAAATATCTCCATTTACTCTTAGCATTAGGCTTGGTATTCTATGAAAAGTATTGATATTGATTATCATCAAATGAGTTCCAAGATATTAGCAATTGCTCTTATTCTAAAGCTTTATAAAAACAAAGGAGTCGAACAGTATGAAGAAAAAAATGTCCCGAACGAAAAAAAACCTACTGTATGCCCTGATTGGCAGCAGTCTGTTCTGGCATACACCATTCGTTGCCTATGCAGAAGAAGCAACGGAAGCTCCTCCAGCAACAGAGCAGACCACCGACGCAAAGGTAAGTGCCAGTCACTCAGACGCAAATCATCGTGAGTTTTCCCTTGAGGGAGTCGAAGTAACTGCCAACCGTGACAAAGAACTCCCACCAGTCTACGCCGGTGGTCAGGTAGCGCGTGAAGCTAACCTCGGCATACTCGGCAATAAGGATTTTATGGATACACCTTTCAATGTCACCAGTTATACAGCCCAGGCAATAGAAGATAAGCAGGCCAGTACATTGCATGATGTTCTAGCCAGTGACCCATCTGTCCGTTTTACTACTTCTAGCGGCCATATTATGGAAAACTTTATTATCCGGGGTATGGATGTCAATGCTGATCACCTTTATTTCAACGGTATGACAGGCCTAGCACCAGTAAACCATGTCCCTGTAGAATTTTTAGAACAGGTAGAAGTTCTTAAAGGGCCTAGCTCTTTTCTCTATGGTGGTGTAAATACCTCCGTTGGCGGCACGATCAATCTAGTCCCTAAACGTGCTGGCGCAGAAGATACTACTACATTAACCACTGACTACACTTCCCAATCGCAATGGGGTGGTCATATCGATATAGGCCGTCGTTATGGCCAGAACAAAGAGTTAGGCATTCGCTTTAATGGTGTTTACAAAAATGGCAACACCGAAACTGACGGACAATCCAAGGAACGAATTTTAGGTGCTCTTGGAGTAGATTATCACAGCGGCAAATGGCGTCTAGGGCTGGATGCGTACGGCATGCAGGAAAACTACGATAACGGCACTATTTCCATGTATCAATTATCTAACGGCTTTGTATCAGCACCGGATGGTTCCACCAACGTATTGAAAGGAACTTACGGTACCTCTCGTAACAATGCCATTCTTTTTAAAAGTGAGTATGATTTGAAAGACAATATAACCGCCTATGCAGGAATTGGTAAATTGTCCAATAACTCTACCGGATATCTCACAGGCAATCATGTTCGCAGCTTCCACGCAAACGGAGACGGTACTATTAATATTTATAATCAATATATGTGGACCGACAGTATGTCATCCGAGCTGGGGTTGCGCGCTAAATATCAGACTGGAGCTGTTAATCATCAACTTATATTAGCTTCAAGTTTCCTTGATTCCGAATCATCAAGTGTTAATAATGCTAGGGCTGGTATTGCAACGAACATTTATCATCCGACGTCACTTTCATCCTATTTATCATCCTTGTCAACTCCTGCTAAACCAAATAAAACTAGTGCAACTGAGCTTTCCAGCCTTCTCTTAGCTGACACACTTACCTTTGACGAAGAAAAAACGCAACTAACATTAGGGGTGCGCAAGCAAAATGTACACGCAAAATCTTTCAACGCTACAACCGGTGCCCAAACTGCACGATTTGATGAAGATGCCAACATGCCGGTAGTAGGTCTGGTTGTCAAACCTTGGGGCAAATCAGTTTCCCTCTACGCCAATTATATTGAGGTGCTTTCCCCAGGACCAACGGTTTCTGCTACCTCAAGTTATAGCAATAAAGGCCAAATGCTGGCACCCTATACCAGCAAACAACAGGAAGTCGGCATCAAATGGGATAAAGGAAGCTTTGCTAATACGCTTGCCTTTTATCAAATTAGAAAACCAACCGAACTCGTTATTGCGAATACCGTAACCTATGACGGTGAACAAAAAAACCGAGGCATTGAATGGAGCTTTTTTGGGAAATTAACAGAGCACACACGCCTCTTGGGTGGTATTACTTACATGGAAAGCGAATTAGTCCGTACAACTGGAGGGGTTAACCAGGGAAACACGCCCTATGGTATACCTAAGTGGATGATGAATACAGGCATAGAATGGGATACTTCCTGGAATCGCGATGTAACACTTTCACTAAACGCCATATACACCGGTTCTCAATATGCAAATACTGCAAATGATATGAAGCTGCCAAACTGGGTTCGCTACGATCTCGGTGCACGTTATAAAACTACGATTGATAATGTCCCGGTCACATTCCATGCGAGCGTAGAAAACGTCTTTGATAAACACTACTGGGCAAGTTCCTTTAGCGATAACTATGTGACACTGGGAAGCCCAAGAACTTTTAAACTGTCAGCAATTTGGAACTTATAGGATAAGTATCATTGATGAATACGACAATACTTAATTCCATTCAACAACTAAAGAAAACATTCACTGCTACCGACCCAACAAACCAAATTATCCTGCGCATTCTAGCCGCCGTTTTCGGCGGCTATGCGCTCACCAATAGCACTCTGGCGGCTTTAGCAGTGCTGCTGCCTTGGCCAAAGGTCGATATCCTGTTTTTTAGTGTATTGCTCCCGCCTTTTATCTATCTGGCAGCAATACTGTGGAGCTTTGGTGCCCCTACTGTCCAGCGCGCCTGGCGGGATTTGCTGACAGCCATATTATGCTGCGGGGTCCCGGCGCTAATTGCAGCTTGGTTACACTAAAGGAGAAGCTTATGAATCAAAATACACAGAACAAAACATTTACCCGCGCAATGAGCGAACTTCATACCTGGGGTGGTTTAATATTCGGGTGGTTGTTATTTGTTATCTTCTTTACTGGTACATTATCGGTATTTGAACAAGAAATCACCCATTGGATGCAACCCAACCTACGGAGCAGTCAAGTTGCTGCTATTCAATCACTAGCAGCAGCCGAGCAAAAACTTCGTCAGCTTGCACCTCATTCTGATACCTGGACAATTGCAATGCCCCAAAAGCGCCACCAAGACTTAGAAATTGGCTGGAAAAAGGGCAAATCGACCATAGAAAAGCATGTAGATCCACAAACAGGGGCCTTGATTAAATCACCGGATACTGAAGGTGGACATTTCTTTGCCCACTTCCATTACGAGCTGCATAGCGGCAAGGCCGGTTTGTGGCTGGTCAGTTTAACCTCGGTAGTCATGCTTGCTGCACTAATATCAGGCATTTTAATCCGCAAGCAGGTTGTAAAAGATTTTTTCCTATTACGCTGGCGACGCACTTGGTTAAGTATTCACACCATGACAGGAGTTCTCACTTTGCCTTTTGTCCTGTTGATTACTTATACCGGACTTACAGTAACCTTCTTTTCTATCCTGCCTGTTGTCCCTCAAGTGCTTTACGGCAATTCCTATCGTGGGCCACACACTGTAGCCGCTCAGAACTTTGACCGCCCTCGGGCTAATATACCAGGGCAATTAGTGCCGCTGACTCAGCTTTTGCCTGTGGCTGAAAGAGAACTAGGAAAAGACAGCATTTCTTTTATCCGCATTAACAATCCTAGTGATAAACAATCAGTAGTTACCTTTTACCGTAATGTCGATGACACCATTGTTGCCATCAGTTCCCGTTCCGCTTTTGACGGCGCAACAGGTGAATTGCTTGGCAGCCAGACAACCTGGAATAAATATGTGCATGCTTATCGCTCACTGGTAGGCCTGCATATAGCCAGATTTGGCGGTTATCCGATATCGTGGCTGTATTTTGTGGCTGGTCTGATTAGTTCTGTCATGATTGCTACCGGATTAGTGTTTTTCACCATCAAACGTCGCAGTCGCTACGCTCATACCGACGAGATAGGGCGATTTTTATACCGCAGCATCGAGGCACTAAATATTGCCGCAATATCTGGTCTTTTTATTGCCTGCGCCGCTTATTTATGGGGCAATAGACTGCTACCAGCTGACCTGCTTAACCGGGCAGATATTGAAAGCAGTATATTTTTCACTACATGGTTCATGATGCTGATCCATGCATTCCAACGGCCGCCACTGCAAGCCTGGCGTGAGCAATTGAGCCTTGCGGCCGGTCTTTGCCTTGGTTTGCCAATCCTCAATACCCTCACTACCAACGTCGGCCTGTCACCCGCAATCCGAAACGGTGATTGGATGACTGCTGGTGTCGATCTGACGGCTGCATTAATGGGAATACTCTTCGCTCTTGCGGCGTGGCAGATTACTTTAAAACAAAGAAAAACTGTAACCAAACAATCGGCTTTAGCACTTTCTACCCAGCCTGTTAACCAGTAAGGCGATCACATGAAAAAGCGACGAGGAAGTCGATTGAAGCAGTTAATAACAGCTCCAATTGCTTTCTCGTCATTTTATAAAAAATAACTGGTACAAAAAGGAGAAACTATGGAACTCATTACAAAAAGCATTGATTTATTTCACAAGGGCGGTCCCGTCATGTATCTTTTACTTGCCTGCTCACTATTTATCGTGGCCATGGCAGTCGAACGTTTCTTATATTATCGGAGCATTTCTGTCAATAGCCGCCCTTTCCAACACAAACTGCAGACACTACTAGAAAAGCAGCACTTTAGTGAATCGATTCAATTATGCGAACAGACTCCAGCCATTATTGCCAAAGTTGCACTAGCTGGTTTACTAGCCCATCAGCGAGGCAGTCAGCTTGAAAACTCCCTGGAAAGTGCGGCTGCACTGGCAGCCGTTAGGCTTCGCGAACGTCTCGACGATCTAAGTATGATTGTTACATTGGCCCCTTTACTAGGACTCCTCGGTACTGTTATTGGCATGATTAATTCTTTTAGCGTGTTTAACGTCCAGGCAGGTCAGCCTCTGGCAATCACTGGCGGTGTCGGCGAAGCCCTTGTCGCAACGGCTACTGGACTTAGCGTTGCAACACTAGCCCTAGTCCTCCATGGCTTTTTCTCACGCTGGGCCAATCGGTTAATTACCGATATTGAGCAAATAGCGGGTCTGGTAATTAGTTTTGTATTGATCAAGAAAACCGGACGGAGAGATTCCCATGAAATTGCGTAGTCTTCGGGTTGAAACACAGCCGCAGCTCATGATCATTCCAATGATTGATATCATTTTCTTTCTCCTAGTTTTTTTCATGATGAGCACGCTTTATATGGTTGAACAGCATACTATTCCTGTCAACCTCCCCCAAGCGGCAGCAGCTCAGCAGGATAAACCAAGCAGCATTAACATTACCGTGTTGGAAAGTGGCAACGTCATGTTTAACCAGGAAGAACTTCCAATTGCATTGCTGGCCAAACGGGTCAATCTGGAAATAGGCAAACAGCCGGATAATATTTTTGTACTTAGAGGTGACAAACAAGTCCCCTACGGGCAGGTCATCTCTGTCCTGGATGAACTGAAGCAGGCTGGTGCACACAGGGTGTCTGTGGCAGTGGAGAAAGTGAGGTAGCTTGATGAATTATTCCTATCACTGGCGTAAAGCCATGACAATATCAGCGCTTCTGCACATTCTTCTAATCTTTGCAGCTGGCTATCTAACAGCCGGTTGGACTGCTCCTATTCCGGTTCAAGAAGTACTTCTTGAAATGGATCTGGTTAATGATTTAGCTGAGCGGACAGAGAGCCCACAGTCAAACGAGCCAACTCCTACTATTCCTGCTCCCGCAATAACGACGCCGCTTGAGCCATTACAGACAGAATCCGAAGCAAAACCTGTTGTTACCGCCAGCGCTCTTACCATGACTGAAGCTCCACCCCCATCCGTACCAGTGTCTTCTCAACCACACGCAAGCGCACCTGGACCGATAAAGAGTACCTCATCACGCACAGGTATTGCTGCACCAGGTATTTTATCTAAAACAGCCCCAGCTTACCCGCCGGCAGCCCGCAAAGCCGGACAAGAAGGCACTGTAGTGCTCAGAATTGAAATCTTGGCTACTGGGCGCCCAGGAGAAATTGCCGTAGCCACTTCCAGTGGTTATCCAACTTTGGACGAAGCAGCAGTCGCATCTGTACGCAAATGGCAGTTTATCCCGGCAAAGGATTTAAACAATGGTAAGACAGTTGCCTGCACGACTACCCTCCCCGTATCATTTCGACTGCATAATTAATAGACCCCGATTAACAAAAAATGTAAATAAGAAAGCGAGACATAACAATACTTTAGTTGGATAAGAAGAATAAGCTAAGCACCTCTTGTGCCGTATAACGCTACGACACTAGAGGTGCATTTTTTGTAGCAATCAAGCACACGCCCCGGCTCATTCTCCTATTCCGCATGAGTAGTATCCATAAGCAATAATAACAAGGTATAAGCACATCCAGATATTCACTGAATAAAATAGATTGAGTGACAATAATGAATATATTGTTTACTCGCGCACCTTACACACCAAGGTGTGGAACTCTTTCTTGAAGGTTGTGAAAATAGTATGAGAAAGGTACTGATCTTGGGAGGGTCGGGTATGCTAGGGCATACCTTGTTTTGCTGCCTTTCCGAGGCTGCGGATCTTGATGTCTATACTACGGTCCGCTCTGCGCATGAATTATCGTGCTGGCTTCCTTCGGACAGGATGAAGAAGGTACGCAGTCATGTAGATGTGCAGCAAATAGATAGCCTTATCAATGTTTTTGCCGAAGTGAAACCAGACATCCTAATAAACTGCATTGGTATCATTAAGCAAGTGACAGCAGCTAAAGACCCGCTCTCAACCATCACCGTTAACGCATTACTGCCGCACCGTATTGCTTTGCTGTGCGGCGCTACAGGTACGCGCATGATCCATATTAGTACAGATTGCGTCTTTGATGGAAAAAAAGGAGGTTATACGGAAGAGGATATTTCCAATGCCGATGATCTCTATGGACGAACAAAATATCTCGGAGAAATAACTTACCCGCATTGTATTACCCTGCGTACTTCTATCATCGGACATGAATTAAAAGGAAATTTTGGATTGCTCGAATGGTTCCTGAACCAAAAAGAAAAGGTGCGCGGTTTTAGAAATGTCCTTTATTCCGGCTTCCCAACCATTGAACTTTCACGAATTATTAGGGATTACATCATTCCCCACCCGGACCTGGCGGGGCTTTACCATCTATCAGCCAATCCGATTTCCAAATATGAGCTGCTGAACCTCATCAATGTTCAGTATGAGAAGAAACTTTCCATTGAACCGGAAGACAATATTCGACTTGATCGATCACTGGACTCTTCGCTATTTCGTTCGCTTTCAGGCTATACTCCGCCAACTTGGCCGGAGCTGGTACGCATCATGTATAACGATTATTCGCAAAACGCTAAACAAAACAATGCGGCTAAGGAGGAATACGATGGCTCTATTCGATAACAAAGTGATTGTCATTACCGGTGGTACGGGTTCACTGGGTAAGGTATTAACCCATCGGCTCCTAAAAAAAGAACTCGGTTCCCCTAGGAAGATTATCATCTTTTCACGTGATGAAGCAAAACAGCATGCTATGCGGGTAGAATACCAACATAAAAGTAAGGTTACCGATGAGGTAATCTATGATAATTTTGCCCGGCTCATCGAGTTCAGAATCGGTGACATCCGTGAGTATCATTCTGTTTGCTCAGTTTTAAGAGACGCGGACATTGTTATAAATGCTGCCGCTCTCAAGCAAGTGCCTTCTTGTGAGTATTTCCCCTATGAAGCGGTATTGACCAATGTGCTTGGTGCTGAGAATATTATCCGGGCTATCCGTGAACATCAGTTTCCCATAGAAACGGTGGTTGGGGTTTCAACCGATAAAGCCTGCAAGCCGGTAAATTCTATGGGTATTTCCAAAGCCCTGCAAGAACGGCTATTTATTGCTGCCAATGTAACCATTCCCCAAACAAAGTTTATTTGTGTACGCTATGGAAATGTGCTGGCTTCCAGGGGCTCTGTTATTCCCCTGTTCCATGAACAAATCAAGCACGGCGGCCCTATCACAATTACAACGAAGGAAATGACCAGGTTCTTATTGCCCCTGGAAAGTGCGGTTGATACCATTATTGCTGCCCTCGAAGGAGCACAGCCGGGTGAAATATATATACCGAAGATTCCCGCTGCCCGTATTGTTGATGTTGCTAAAGTCATGATGGGAGATAAAAATATATCCATAAAATATACGGGTATTCGCCCAGGAGAAAAAGTCCACGAAATTCTCGTTTCGGAAGAAGAAAGTTGGCGAACCTATGATCGTGGCAATTATTACGCAATCAAGCCGATGCTGCCCGAACTGGTTAAAGCTGAACCGGGACTACAGGCCCTGTCCAAAGAATATAGTTCCGGTGATTTTCTCATGACTTTCGCAGAAACGTCATCACTGTTGATAAAACACCGTTTGTTATTGGATCAAGATCATAAAACAGATGGGGAATTTTTGCGATGAAAAAATATAAGATTGTATGTATTTGTCAGATCTATAATGAGCTGCGTAAAGGCAACTTGGAGCGATTTGTAACATACGTAAAGCCCTTGGTTGAGGCTTTAGTTGTCTACGATGATGGCAGCACCGACGGCAGCTATGAATATATGCTGAAGCAAACACCCTATATCCTGCGCGCTAAAAAAAATGACTTTGTAAATGAGCAAAGTCATAAACAACTTCTGCTGCAGGAGGCCCTAAAATTAAACCCGGATTTCATTTTATGGTTGGATGCGGACGAAGTTCTAACCGCCAATGCTGAGCACTGTCTGCAACAATGGTGTAAGGCATGTGAAGAGCGACAGCTTGATGGTGTCTGTTTTCATGAACTAAACCTATGGCGCAGCCATTCCTGGCGGCGCTTAGACAGCTTATTTGATTTAGGTTGGTTTTGCCGTCTATGGCGGGTCGTTCCCGGTATTCGCTTTAATGAACCGAAACCGGGGCTCCATCAAAAGCCACATCCTGTGACAATTCAACGCATGGCTTGGGCGGAAGATATTCAGGTGCTTCATTACGGATTTGCTTCGCAGCAAAGTTTGGCTCATAAATATCTGGTTTACAAAGCTCACGGACAACGCGGCTATGATATGCTTGACCGTCTAATTAGTGAAGAAACGCTGACATTGGCAAAGGTTCCCCGTGATCTAGTCCCGGAAGGTCTGTGGGTTGACGACGAAGCGCCACAACCTCTGAAATTTCTTGAGTCTCTGGCGTACGTGGAACAATACCGTGAAGAAGTATTTAAACCAAAATTCTCCATCGTGTGTCTAGTCTATAAAAGTGTTCCATGGTTGAATTTTGTTTATGAGCAAGTATTTAAATATACCGACATGACTGACAAGGAGTTTTTCTTTGTCGCCAATGACGCCAACGACGCCGTGCTTAGTCACCTAAGGGATAACTATATACCGCACTATATTTATACGAACACGCCTGAACAGCAAGCGGAGTGGTACGTCAATAATGTTTACCGGGCCTATAATTTTGCAGCCGACAAAGCCCAGGGAGATTTCATTGTTTTCATTAACTCTGACATGGCCTTTACGCCAGGTTGGTTTGAACATCTATGGCAAGCTTACAACGGAACAAACTGTGTCGTCTCCCGCCTGGTGGAGTCTGGAAAATTGCCTAGCGGTCAATATGGCGTAGAAAAAAACTTTGGCCGCGATTATAAAACTTATCAAGAAAAGCAATTTCAGCAATATGCAAGTGAATTGGCGGAAGCCAAAATAGCGGACGGGGGCTTGTTCATGCCTCTCTTGATCCGCAAGGAGCATTTTCGGAAAGCCGGCGGCTATCCGGAAGGGCAAGTGCTTCTGGGCACCAACCTTTATCGGCCAGTCATTGCCAAGCGGGGAGAAGCATGCCTTTCGGGTGACACTGTCTTAATGGTGAAACTCAAAGCCATAGGAATTAAACATCAAACAGCCTTTAACAGTATTGTTTATCACTTCCAGTGGGGCGAACTGGATAGTCCGGAAGTCCCCCCAATTCCGGGACAAATAAAAGTTGCCCTTAACATGGGATCAGCACAAGGCATTGAGGATTCCCTGCTGACAGCCTTGCCTGCTTCTGTTGGTCTTGCCACACCTTTAACGGATATCCAAGATAATTATGCCATTCAGGCCCAGAATTATCTGGAGAAACATTATCCGGACGTGGAAGTCATCATTCAAAATGCCACGCATATGCCTATCCTTGATCCCAATCGCTATACCATTGCCTTTTTACAGGATGATCTCCGGTCAGCAGCTATTGCATCAGACCAGCAGGAGGTAAACTTGCGGCAAGCCAGCAAGCTTGTGACCAATTCCTTACAAACTGCATTATCTTATGCGGAATATGATTTCACCGTAATTCCCGAAACTCCGGATGCCGCGGAAAAATGGCATCAATTGATGACCACGGTCTTTCAGGAGCGCAGGATAGCTGAACAAAGCCGGCGCAGAAAAATGGCCCGGCATAAAGTATCAATAATAATGACTACATTTCAAAGAGTACACTTGTTAAGATGGGGTTTATGGTCCTTGGCCCGACAGACCATCCCCTTTGATTTTGAAGTTATTGTAGTAAATGATGGCTTACAAGATGAAACAGAAGAAGTCTGTAACGAATTCAAGGAAAAACTCAATTTAAAATACGTATTTACCGGGCATAGAAATCTAAATGGCAAACGAGTATGGCGGGTACCTGGTTTCGCGATGAATATTGGTGTAAAGCAATCTTCTGGGGATATTTTAGTCATTGGCTGTGCGGAAATGTTTCATAACAACGACACCATCGCTAAGCTTGTGCCCCCCATCTTAAATAATCCAAAATTACTAGGCATTCCTTTGGGTAAAGATGACCGCAGTGGAGCTTTTCTGTCATATGTAAGTGACAATAATGGAAGTGCCGATCCTAATATCTATGACAAATGCGCCAACTTAAACGTGAAGCTGCCGTTTTTGATGGCCTTGCATCGCAGCCAGTATTTTGAGATAGGTGGGTACGACGAAGATTTTGTGGGCATGGCCTATGATGACAATGATTTTATCCAACGCTTATTAAGCAATGGGTGCAAATATTGCCAGACCACTGCATCCACAGTGCACTTGTATCACCCCCGCACAGATGGATATTATGCAAATGGCGGTCCTCCTGAATGGGAATATAATAAAAAGCTTTATCTGTCCCGCATCGGTCAAATAGTCAGAAATGAAGGCCGAGAATGGGGCGTTATAAAATTTGCACAATTTAAGGGAGCTGAAAAATTGATAAAATTAAACTGGCATGAAGACTTTATTGTTAACTTGGCTGGCCTCATCCAACCAAAAGTCTACGTAGAACTCGGATTATATCGGTGTTACCTCTTTAACCGCATTATCCCATTTGCGGAACAATTAATTGGCGTAGATATCAGTGCCGAGTCCGGGCAAGCTATGCAGCAATCTTCGAAAACTCGCTTTTTTAAGGGAACAACGCAAGATTTTGCAAGGGAATTGGCAGTAAGACCTCTGCAAATTGATATGCTCTTCATCGATGCCGACCATTCACAAGAAGCGGTGTTGCAAGATTTCCTCACTTTCTTCCCTTTTGTTGCTCCTCATGGTCTTATCTTGCTGCATGATACCCATCCAAGAGACGAAGCCATGATGGATCCTAATTGGTGCGGAACTGCCTGTCAGGCAATCGAAATATTATCCCAAGACACCCGCTCGTATGAACTAATGACCATTCCCGTTCCTCCAGGTTTAACCATTTGCCGCAAACGGCAGGTACAATTATCTTGGCAGGAAAAGTAAACTTTATTAGTAGTAAGCAAGGGAAGGTTTCAATGGAAAGTTTAGTACTCACTTCCATTGAAACCTTCCCTTAAACATTTATTCATAGATCAGTCTTCATGATCATGTCTTTCAATCTAAAATTATACGGCAATAAAATTGATTGATTGAACTCGGTGAAGCGGCTGTTTTGAAATAGACCGATACCATATTGATATTTTTTTTCAGGCAATTGCCTGGTTATCACATGTCCTTCTTCTTTCCACTTTTCAAAGAAATGATTTCTCGAAAAATTGCTTTTTTCATAATTCCAGGATGTAGGTAAATAAATATAGTCAATTTCCTCGCTTTCATAAAAACTGATATTTGCCTCTTTCAACCTCCAGATAAAATCATTATCCTCATAACCTCCGCCAATAAACCCTTCATCAAAAAAACCAATCTTTCTAATTAAATCCTTCTTGAAGCCAAAAAAACCAAACCGGTAAAGACCAACCATCCCCCAGCCAGCTTTCAACATAGTCAGGATTTTTTCTACTGCTGCATGGGTTGGCCGGGCTTTATCATTACATATAATAATTTGCTCATATAAGCTTGAAGCTATTGCATCATTTACAATTTTTGAAAAGGAGGGATAATTGGTACCGTCAAAAATCCTGCTATTCAAGCCCTCTAAACAAGCTTGCGCTTCCTGGCTAAGGTGAGGTCTATTTGATATGATAATGATTTCATAATCCATAGTGATAATTGCCTCCACAGCTAAAAATTAATTCCACTTATAGTGTATGTAATTCCTGTTGCAATGGTGTGGACGCATAATATAAAGGATTATAAAGTAGTAAAAAAATCTAATAATTAGTCTGACTGCATCTGCATAATTTGAAAGAAAGGCAACGCGCTCGTAAAGTGAGCAATGGTAATGTGGCATCGACGTTAACAAGAGAAGGGAGTTGCTGCAATGAAGATTATGACCATTTTAGGCACACGTCCGGAAATTATTCGCTTAAGCCGGATTATTCCTTTGCTGGACGACCTTTGTGAGCATATTCTTGTGCATACTGGCCAAAATTTTGACCGAACCTTAAGTGATATATTTTTCACTGAACTACAACTGAGATCTCCGGACTATTTGCTCGACTGTCGGACACAGACCATGATGAGCCAAATAGGCGAGATACTCTGCAAATGCGAACAAGTGATGCTCAAGGAGCAACCTGATCGCCTACTAATCCTGGGAGATACCAACAGTGCCTTATCGGCACTGGTCGCCAAACGGCTGCACATTCCGGTTTATCATATGGAAGCAGGCAACCGTTGTTATGACGACCGGGTGCCAGAAGAGAGCAACCGCCGAATTGTCGATCATTGCAGCGATATTCTATTGCCTTACACAGAACGAAGCCGGGCTAATTTGCTGCGTGAAGGCATGGATGGCAGCCGGATCTATGTTACAGGCAATCCTATTGGCGAGGTTCTCAGCCATTATGCAGACAAAATTACACAAAGCCAGGTGCTGCAAACAATGGGCGTTGCCGCGCAAGGCTATTTTCTCGTAACCTTGCACCGGACGGAAAATGTCGACGACGGGAACCGTCTGGAAAACTTCATCACAGCTTTGCATAGCCTCTATACAGAATATGAGTTGCCGCTAATTTGCAGTCTGCACCCCCGCACCCGTTCCCAACTGGCCAAACAAAAAAAGACCTTTGCCGGAACAGGCATCCAAGTCGTAGAACCGTTAGGTCTGTTTGATTTTGTTTCTTTGGAGCAAAATGCCTATTGTGTTTTGAGTGATAGCGGCACAGTTCAGGAGGAATGCTGTCTTTATAAAACACCAAATGTGACGCTGCGGGATGTGACCGAACGGCCGGAAACCTTGGAAGCCGGTAGCAACATGCTGGCTGGCTGTGACCCTTCGGCAATCTTACGGGCTGTGCAAACGGTTTTACATCAAGGCCGGAGCTGGAACTCTCCGCCAGAATATCTCGTTAACAACGTGAGTCAGAAAGTTATTAAGATTCTCTTAGGCATGTAGAGCCTATCACAAAACGAGCGTTTCTTAGCTAGCATACCGTTCCACTCTGTTATTTGCCTGGATTATCAAGGCTAAAAACAAAAAAGGTTTTACGAGAACTCGTAAAGCCTTTGAAATATCTGTGGCGACCTTTGGATTCATAGTCAGGTTTGGGCTCATTTTTGATTCATAATCATGGATAGCTCTCGCTGCTGGATTTTCATCACGGAGCGTCATAGAACTTTTAAAATTGAATCTATGGCAAAGCCTCAGTCAACAGGAGCAATGAAAAGCGCATGCAAGGTTTTGAACCTATACATGCGCTTTTGCTTCATGGCTACTGAATCCCGCTACCAATAAGGTAGCGACTTCCAACATCGTAAAATTATTTAGTTATGTTTTCCGATATCGGATTGCTACGCTGAGCTCCTTTAGTACGCAACATGTTTAGCCGCTCTGTTGCCTTCTCAACAACCACAAAAAACACGGGAATCAGAAATATTCCCATAGCAGTTGCCGTCAGCATACCGCCCACAACCGTTGTCCCCATCGCTTTCCGGGCACCAGCCCCGGCACCGCTGGCCAGCATCAGCGGCACGCAGCCGATAATAAACGCCAGGGAGGTCATGATAATTGGGCGTAAGCGAATCTTAGCCGCTTCAATGACCGCCTGGACCGGCTCCATGCCTTTGTCCACCCTGATCTTGGCGAACTCGACGATAAGGATAGCATTTTTCGCCGCCAGACCAATCAACATTACCAGACCGATCTGCATAAAGACACTGTTTTCCAGATTACGCGCATACTGAAAAAGGAAAGCACCAAACAGTCCTAACGGCACACCTAAAAGTACTGCGAACGGCACACTCCAGCTTTCATACAATGCGGCCAGACACAAAAATACAAACACGACAGCCAATCCGAAAACAAGCGGCGCCTGGTTTCCCGACTCCTTTTCCTCCCGGCTTTGGCCGGACCACTCATAGCCATAACCGTCGGGGAGGATTTGCGCTGCCACTTCTTCCAGCGCTGCAATGGCCTGGCCCGAGCTGTATCCGGCTGCCGGGCTGCCATTCAATTGGACGGCCTGGACGCCGTTAAACCGGTTAAGTGTGGATGGAGCGCTGACTTTTCGGGGTTTTATCAGCGTATTCAGCGGCACCATCGTGTTATTCGAGCTTTTCACATACAAGTACCTCATGGCGTCGGTATCACTGCGAAACGGCGTTTCTGCCTGGACAACGACTTTGTAGGTGCGGCCAAATTTATTGAAATCATTGACCTCCGTACCGCCGAGAAACACTTGTAAAGCCGAAAACACATCATTCACCGACACGCCCATTTTTTCGGCCTTTTGCCGGTCAACTTCAAATTCATAACCCGGAGTGTTAGCTTTGAAATTAGCAGTAATTCTCCTAATTTCCGGGCGCTTTTGAGCAGCGGCAATGAATTTTTGCGTAACGCCATCCAATTTCTCCAGCGAGCCGCCGCCGAGGTTTTGCAGCATCATGGTAAAACCGCCTACCATCCCCAAGCCAGGCAGGGACGGAGGATTGAAGGCAATTACCGCTCCTTCCGGCACCTTTGCACCAAGCATAAGCGTTTGCCTGACTTTCGCTTCAATCTGCAGATCCGGCCTGTTGCGTTCCTCCCAGGGAGCCAGACCGATAAGTACTGCTCCCATATTCGACTTGGCACCGTCTCCCACGATGTCCATTCCTGTCACGGCCAGGACATCGGTAACGCCAGGCTGGGTTTGCAGGGTTGCCGAAAAGCTCTGCACCATTTTGCTGGTACGATTCAGGCTGGCCGCGTCAGGCAAAGAAACGGAAGCAATATAGTAGCCCTGATCTTCCTCAGGTACAAACGATGAAGGTAGGAGATGATTCAATCCTCCCAGCAGAATGACCACAACGGCCACCAGCACCATACACAAACGGGTTGTTCCGATCATTCCTTTTACCCTGTTACCATAGCCTTCGGTTTGATGTTCAAGCCAGGCGTTGAAGGCGCCGAA
This sequence comes from Sporomusaceae bacterium FL31, assembly GCA_003990955.1. Classification (GTDB taxonomy): domain Bacteria; phylum Bacillota; class Negativicutes; order DSM-1736; family Dendrosporobacteraceae; genus BIFV01. The sequence goes on along the minus strand of BIFV01000025.1, from coordinate 6,865 downwards.
AAACCGGCCGAGGACCCCTGCGTGCTCATTGGGATCATAGGATTTCAGCAGCAGCGTACATAAGGCCGGTGTCAAGGACAGCGCCACCACCGCAGATAATGCCATAGAGATGGAGATAGTCAGAGCGAATTGCTTATAGAGTATCCCCACCATACCACCAAAGAAGGCAACCGGAATAAAAACGGCAGCCAATACAAAGGCAATGGCCACTACCGGTCCCGCAACTTCGCTCATCGCCCGCCGCGTCGCTTCCCTCGGCGTAAGCCCGGAACTGCGCATGTGGTGCTCAACCGCCTCAATGACCACAATGGCGTCATCAACCACCAGCCCGATCGCGAGTACCATGGCGAACAACGTCAACGTATTAATGGTAAAACCCAGAATACTAAAGGCCCCAAACGTACCGATCAGCGAAACCGGTATGGCCAGTAGGGGGATTAGCGTAGCCCGCCAGCTCTGTAAGAACAGAAATACGATAATCACAACCAGCAGCAGCGCTTCCGCGAAGGTTTTCGCCACCTCCCTCATGGATTCGTAAACAAACTTGGTCGTGTCAATCACAATTTGAACATGCATGCCTTCCGGGAAGTTTTTTTCCGCCTCTTCGATAACCTTTTTGACGTTACCGATCGTCTCCAGGGCATTGGCGTCACTGGTCAGTTTTACCGCCAGCATGGTCGCGGCATGACCGTTGGCCAGGCTTTCATAGGTATAGTTCCTACTGCCGAATTCCAGCCTGGCTACGTCTTTTAGGCGGACGGCAGCACTGTCTGCCCGGGCCAGGATGATAATATCCTCAAACTCCTTGACTTCGCTAAGCCGGCCTTTGACTCTGGCCGTGTACTGGAATTCCTGCCCGGCATCAGCAGGCATCTTGCCGAGGGCACCGGCCGGCGCCTGCACGTTTTGCTTTTCAATGGCAGAAATTATAGCGTTTGCTGAGATCCCAAGCTGAGCCATTTTTTCCGGCTGCAGCCAGACCCTCATACTGTAGTCTGAGCCGAGCTCCGCCACTTCACCGACCCCTTTGATCCGTTTGATCTTGTCCACCAGATAGATGCTGCCATAGTTCTTGAGAAAATTCGGACTGTAGATATCATCGTCCGCCCAAAGACTGAACACCAGCGACAAATCCTTCGATGATTTCTTCGTCGTGACACCACTGGCCTGAACAGCAGCAGGCAAACGCGCGGCAGCCTCCGCTACCCGGTTTTGGGTTTGCACGGCGGCATTATCGGCATTTTTCCCGGATTCAAACTGAACGCTGAGCGAATACGTACCGGCGTCCGTACTGGTGGAAGCCATGGAAACCATGCCCTCGACCCCGTTGACCTGCTGTTCGATCACCTGGGCTACCGTCTGATTGACGACCTCCGCGTTGGCTCCCCAATAATTGGCACTCACCGAAATAGTCGGCGGGGAAATCTGGGGATACTGAGCCACCGGCAGGTTAAAGACGGCAATGCCGCCGATCAGGGTAATGATAACGGACAGGACGATCGCAAATACGGGGCGGTTGATAAAGAAATTGACCATCAATCATTCCCCCTATTGCTGGCCGGAACCGGCAAATTTTCCGGCACCAGCAGGGTAACCTGCAGGGCCGTGTCTTTTTTCACCTTATCCAACCCTTCGACAACCACGCAGTCGCCTGCCGCAAGTCCTTCGGCCACCACGTACAGATTGCCGACCTTTTCCGCTATGTTGACTTTGCGGATTTCTGCTTTGTTATCCGCAGTGACCATGGTAACAAAGGTTTCATCCAATAATTCTGTTACGGCCCGCTGCGGGATCAGGATTGCAGCCTTACGAAATTCGCCCGGAACTACGATTTTGGCGAACATACCAGGGAGTAAAAAATTCTGTGGGTTATCGAAAAGCGCTTTTAGTGTTATGGTGCCGGTGATGTCCCCAATCCCCCGGTCGATCTGCTCCACTCGCCCGGTGAGGTTATACTCCGAACCATCGCTAACGATCAGCTTCAGATTCTCTTTGAATGTGTCCGGCAGCGTCCCGCCCCCCATGCGGGCGAATTTGATATATTCGGTCTCGCTCATACTGAATTGCACCCAGACGGGATCAACGGAAGATACGGTGCCCATGGTCGTGGTACCGGCTGTTACGAATTGCCCCATGCTGATATCGTTGACATCAATCCGACCGTCCACCGGCGAAACAATCAGGGTGTCCTGTTCATCTTCTATCGCCTGCTGCAGACTGGCCCGGTTAGCCTCCACGCTTGCCGCCTCTTCCTCGGCCCGGGCTTCATACGAATCCAGTGTTTGCTGGGCAATGGCCCCGTTTGCCGCCAAACTCCTGTATCGCGCCACGTCTCTCTGGATATTCCGCAGTGTCGCCTGCGACTTGGTCAGCGTTGCCCGGGCGGAGTTGATGGATGAAAGATGCTGTTTATTGTCAATTTTAAATAAGGACTGACCTTTGTAAACCGCATCGCCGCCCTGGACCATTTTGGCCACAATATTCCCTGACACCTTGGATATGATCTTGATCTCATCCTTGGCTGTCACTTTGCCGGCAAACTCATAGTTAATTGACATATCCTGCTGCACTACGCGCATCGCCTTAACTTCCACCGCTCCACCTTGCATACTGGGACCGGAGGCAGTTTTGCCGCCAGCTCCCAGCCGCATAAACGCCCAGCCCGCTAAACCGATAAGTATGATAATACCAACAACCATTTTGGGGGAAGACTTCATCATCAATTACTACGCCTCCTGCTCTTGGCTTGTCCTTATTTCTGGCATGCCCCTCTTTCCATTTTCCTGTTTATTGTGATGAATTATAGCAAGTCAATATGGCATGAATGTGTCATGCCTTCCTTAGAACTCCCACGGATTAGCTCTATGTATGCATAATCCTGTAGTTGTCCGCAATAAAAGCGGCAGGAATAACAGAACCGGCGGGCCATTTGCCGGTTCGCAAATCCTATCGCTATAAGCATAAAAAAGATGCAAGCCGACTTCGCAGCTTGCATCTTTTTTATATAAGACTCTATTTTTGCCAGGGCAGGCGCATTTTAAAAATACTGCCTTTCCCTTGTTCACTTTCTACCGCTATCGTTCCGCCCATCGCTTCAATTAATCCCCGGCTTATGGACAAGCCCAGACCGCTTCCGCCCAGCGAACGGTTACGGGATTTGTCAACACGATAAAAGCGCTCCCAGATCAGCGGTAAATCTTCGCTGGCAATTCCTTCTCCCTGGTCGGACACGGAAACTTGCAGCCATTGAGCTTCTTCGGTCAATAATAAGCCTATTTGAGAACCTGACGGAGTATGGCGTATGGCATTACTCAGCAAGTTATCCAGCACCTGCGCCAGCCGGTCGGCATCTCCCAAAACATAGCGCTTGTCGGTTTCAATCCGCAGTAAAAGAGAAAGATTCTTTTTCTTTAACAACAGTTCGATCGTATCGGCTTGCTGCAACAGCAGTTCTGCCACATCAAGCCGTTCTTGCCTGATAAACATTTTGCCGGCTTCCAGTTGTTCACTATCCATAATGTCATGGACTAACCTGGTCATCCGGTCCGCTTCCGCTAATACCCGCTCCAGGTAGCAGGCTCGCTCCTGATCATTGACCGCAATGCCGTCAATGAGTGCCTCGGTTGTAGCCTTTATACAACTTAACGGCGTTTTTAGCTCGTGGGAAATATTCGAATAGAAATTGCGTCTGGTTTGCTGGGTATGGAAAATCGCGTCGGCCATGGCGTTGAAGGTCTTACCAAGCGTTCCGATTTCATCTTCCGCAGTAGAACGGGTGCGGCTTGTATAGTCTCCTGCGGAGAAGCGCCTCGCGGCATCGGCAATATCGGTAATAGACCGGGTCATTTTCTGTGATAACAGCAGTGCTAATAAAAAAGCGGCTGCAAGTCCGACCAGAAACGGAAAAAGATAAGAACGATAGAGGGTCTCTATAATAGCATGGTTGAGCTGATAATAGGCGAGTAACCGCCCCGGCTTATTGTCAATTGTCATAGGCACCGAAATCATACAGGCATTGGGCTTACCTATTTCAAAAAGAAAATACTGGGAATAGTCTGCTGGAGTAGCGATTTTATAAGAATTCTCATATGAAAGGTCAGGCCGGTTTCCCTTAATAATCCGCCCTTCGCTATCCTCCAGCCAGAACATTGCTCCCGTAGCCTGACTGGCTAATTCCCACTCCCGGTCGGTTATCTGCCCTGTTGCCAAATCCTTTGATAAAAAGACGGCTATATTTTTAACTCTTCCGGCTATCCTGCCGGCTAGCTCGCCGCTATTACTCTGCACGGCGTAATAGTGATACAGAGCCGTTCCGAACAAAGTCAATGCCATAAAGAGGATGATAGCCACATGATTGAACAGTTGACGCAATAATAGTGAGCGGATGATCATGTCAAATCCACCTCAAACTTGTAACCGCTTCCCCGGACCGTTTTGACAAACTCTCCGGCTACGCCAATTTTTTTGCGTATTCTTTTGATGGTCGAATCAACCGCGCGGTCATCGCCATCAAAATCATAGCCCCATAAATTAACCACCAGGCTCTCTCTGGTAAAAATCGTATGGGGATGGCGAGCCAGAAAATATAATAATTCAAATTCCTTGGCAGACAATTCAACGGCTTGTCCGTTCACAATAACCCGCTGTGTTCCCGGTTCTAAGGACAAGGGCGGGACCTGCAGAACCTCGCCTGTTAACGCCAGTTTTCCTGCCCGGCGCAAAATAACATGGACTCTGGCAACTAATTCCCGCGGACTAAACGGTTTGGCAATATAATCATCCGCCCCCAGCTTAAAGCCATTGATTCGATCGTTTTCTTCGTTTAATGCGGTTAAAAATATAATGGGAACATTGCGCTGCACCGTTTTGGCAATTTCCCAGCCGGATAAGCCGGGCATCATGACATCCAGAATGAGTAAATCAGGCAGCTGGGAGGTCTCTATATCCATGGCCGCGTGTCCGTCGGCTGCAGCGAAAACTTCAAACCCTTCGCGGCTAAGATACCAGGTAACAATATCACGGATATCTTGCTCATCATCGGCAATGAGAATTTTTACCATCCGGCAACATCCTTTCCTTGTTTATTCCGTGCTTTAAGAATAACACAAGATTATGGCACAAATAAGGCTAATTTTACCTACCGGAAGTTTTGGGAACAACTTGACACATTCATGCCATATTACATTGCTATAATAAGCTGAGTCACAGCTAATGGAAATATATAGAAAAACGAGGGGGTTATAAACTTGCGGCGTAATCATCAGACGAAGGTGCTATCAACAGGCTTCCTGGGCCTGGGAGGGAAGATCACTGGGAAGAATTGAGTGCCTGCGCGACGGGCAATTGATTCATATCCACGCTTTTGAAAAGCCGTTTATTACGACCGCCGCCCGGAAAATAAACATTCTATAAGTCATTTAAGCGGGTAACTTTCGGACTATGGCCGCTTTAAAAATTCGGGCTGACCACCGCTGCAGCCCGTGTTGATCTATGGCACGCGAAAACAAATCATGTATTTTAGGAGGGTATAGATGAAATCCTTAAAAGCTACTGCGTTATTATTCGTATTTGGTTTATGCCTGTTCTCTGCCCAGGCCGCTTTTGCAGCAGAAGTAACAGTTCGCACCTGGTTTCCTTCGCTGGATGGAAAGGTCCAAAAAGGGACAACGTTAGACTTTGAAGATAACTTGGGAATTGAAGATAAAAACCTGACATCAGTTGGCCTCAGTTTTGGCAAACCATCCGGCAAGCTTCAGTTCGATTATGACAGCTTTTCTTTTGATGGCACACAAAATCCGGCTGCCGGTTATACTTTTAACGGTATCGCTTACAATCCTGCCGATCGTGTAAAAGCGACAACTGAATTGACCTATATTGCCGCCAAATGGCTGCCTACCTATAATGCTAAAAACGATCGTAATTTCTCCTGGTTATTTGGTGTGAGTCATTCAAAAATTAAAACTAAGATGGAAGCCCCAGGAAAAAATACTAATAAAACATTCAAGTCCTTTGCCCCCATTATTGGCGCACGTTATGAAATCGGTAATACAACCCCAACATCTTATTATGGTGAAATAGCTGCGTCAGTGACCAGCGGCAACAAGTATTCATATGCATCGGAGATCGGTGTTAAAAGAAACATCTCGAAAAAAGCCGGTTACATAGCTGGATACCGTTATTTAGCCGCAAAATCAGGCTCCGATGATGAGTATGCGAAACTAAGCTTGAGCGGCCCTTTCTTGCAGATTAACTACCACTTTTAGAATTATTTCGCTACCCCTTAGAAACGCCACCCTCTCCGGATTTTCTGCATTCACAACAGAAAGTTATGAGGTATTATCGTAAAACAGGTTCCCTAGAAGAGGCACAAAACATTGCCGTGTTGCTGTAGAGCAACGTTTCTCCCCAAAGAAAAAATCGTCGGTTGTCCGACGATTTTTTACATCTTATCCCAATCAATCATGAAACACTACTTAATTAGCATGATAGAAAATGCAGTTACAGCCGCTTTGTTGTACGGTTGTTGTAAAACTGCTATGAAAACGACAAAAAAGGCTTTACGAAAGTATCGTAAAACCTTTGAGATATCTATGGCGACCCCGGCAGGATTCGAACCTGCGACCTTTTGATTCGTAGTCAAACGCTCTATCCAGCTGAGCTACGGAGTCTTTATATATGGTGGGCCCACCTGGGTTTGAACCAGGGACCAGCCGGTTATGAGCCGGCTGCTCTACCGCTGAGCTATAGGCCCGAACTGCCTAAGCATTAATTCAGGTGGAGCATCAACTCCACCTGACCTTGATATTAAAATTGGTTGCGGGAGCAGGACTTGAACCTACGACCTTCGGGTTATGAGCCCGACGAG
>BIFV01000024.1 GCA_003990955.1 Sporomusaceae bacterium FL31 | reverse complement strand
TGTAAGTCCAGTAATGGATTCAGCTGACTGGTACTAATAGGTCGAGGGCTTGACTTAATTAAGCAAGTCATTCGATAAAACGAATGATAAAACTAAAATGCAAATTATCTTCTGTGAAGTTTTCAGGGAATGTACCTGAAAAGGATATTCACCTGCGACGCTCCGTGATGGAGCTAGTACCGAGCGCGCCATGGATGGCGTAGTGATCGGTGACTAAATATCTAGTGACGATAGCTAAGGGGTTCCACCTGTTCCCATACCGAACACAGTAGTTAAGCCCTTATACGCCGAAAGTACTTGGCTGGAAACGGCCTGGGAGGATAGGAAGTTGCTGGTTTTGGCACTCACATACGTGGGTGCCATATTTAATCTCTTCATCTGTGAAAAGATTAACAAAAGGATGTTGACACAAGGAACAAATCGTGTTAACATAAACAAGTCGCCGATAAGCGGTGGCACAAAGTACCAAAAAGAATATCTTGACATGATGAATAAGTTATGTTAATATAGATAAGCTGTCAGATGGCAGCGAGTCAAAAAATGTGTTCCCTGAAAACTAAACAATGTAAGAAGTAATATATGCCAGATGTGCGGTGCTCAATGAGCACAATTACGTTGATTGACCTTGGACAATTAACACCAAACAATTTCTGAATTATAAAGAGCCATCAAGGTTCTTCATAAATAACTTTTATGGAGAGTTTGATCCTGGCTCAGGACGAACGCTGGCGGCGTGCCTAACACATGCAAGTCGAACGGAGAATCAGCAATGGTTCTTAGTGGCGAACGGGTGAGTAACGCGTAGACAACCTGCCTTCTAGATGGGGACAACACTGCGAAAGTGGTGCTAATACC
>BIFV01000023.1 GCA_003990955.1 Sporomusaceae bacterium FL31 | reverse complement strand
TCCAGTAATGGATTCAGCTGACTGGTACTAATAGGTCGAGGGCTTGACTTAATTAAGCAAGTCATTCGATAAAACGAATGATAGAACTAAAATGCAAATTATCTTCTGTGAAGTTTTCAGGGAATGTACCTGAAAAGGATATTCACCTGCGACGCTCCGTGATGGAGCTAGTACCGAGCGCGCCATGGATGGCGTAGTGATCGGTGACTAAATATCTAGTGACGATAGCTAAGGGGTTCCACCTGTTCCCATACCGAACACAGTAGTTAAGCCCTTATACGCCGAAAGTACTTGGCTGGAAACGGCCTGGGAGGATAGGAAGTTGCTGGTTTTGGCACTCACATATGTGGGTGCCATATTTAATCTCTTCATCTGTGAAAAGATTAACAAAAAGATGTTGACACAAGGAACAAATCGTGTTAACATAAACAAGTCGCCGATAAGCGGTGGCACAAAGTACCAAAAAGAATATATTGACATGATGAATAAGTTATGTTAATATAGATAAGCTGTCAGATGGCAGCGAGTCAAAAAAATGTGTTCCTTGAAAACTAAACAATGTAAGAAGTAATATATGCCAGATGTGCGGTGCTCAATGAGCACACAAACCAAGTTGATCGTGTAAACGATTAA
>BIFV01000022.1 GCA_003990955.1 Sporomusaceae bacterium FL31 | reverse complement strand
GTGCTAATCCGCGAAGTAAAACGGATTGCTGTTAAAAAAGGTTTTGCGGCATATAAGTCGAAATTCGCTTTACCTGTAGAAAAAAATGGCATCAGCGTGGCTGTCATGGGAGCAGGCCCGGCTGGGTTGGCTTCGGCTTATTTTCTGGCACGGGAAGGCTTTAGTGTTACCGTGTTTGAAACCAGACCTTCAGCTGGCGGCACCGTCCGTCACGTCATTCCGCGCTTTCGCATCAGCAATGCCATTATTGACAGCGATGTCACTTTTATTAAAGAACACGGGGTAACCTTTATCTTTAATACTGATCCGCATTTGACACCTAAACTGCTGCAATCTCAAGGGTTTACCTATGTCGTTGTTGCAGTTGGCGCCAATGCTGAAAAGAGTTTTAATATCCCCAGCAGTGCCGCCAATCCGCCACGCGTCATTTCGGCTTTAAAGTTCCTTGAAGACTTTAATCATCCCAGTGTACTGAATCTTGGCAAGCATGTGGCTGTGGTGGGAGCCGGCAATACTGCAATGGATGCCAGCCGGACTGCCCTGCGGGTTCCTGGAGTTGAAACAGTCAGCGTCATTTATCGCCGCACCGAACAAGAAATGCCAGCCTATCGCGAAGAATACGAGTTAGCACTGGCTGATCATGTTCAATTCAACTTTTTATTGAATCCCGAAAGCTTCACTGCAGATAATACCTTGCTTTGCCGGGTCATGCAATTAGGTGAAGCTGATGCCAGCGGCCGCCGTCAGCCCGAACCAACCGACCAAACTTGCCAGCTAAAAATCGATACCTTAATTACTGCCATTGGTGAAACCGTCAATCATCCGCTGCTCAGCAGACTAGGTCTGCATCCTGGCCAGCCCATCCCTGATACTATCTTTGTCGTGGGTGATGCAAATATCGGCCCCTCTTCAATTGTTCAATGTATTGCCGACGGCCGTAAAGCGGCCGATGCCATCTGTTTGGCTGTGAACCCTTCCTGGCAGCGCCTCCAGTTCATCCCCGCTCCGGCCACTGCGGAGCAAGCTGAACAAATCAATCATAAAAAGCTAGGGCTCATGAAGCCTTCAGTCCTTTCCCCTATAGAAACCAGCAAGGTCAATACTTCGATTGGACAACAGGAATATCAGCGTTGCCTTGAGTGCAACTATGTCTGCAATAAGTGTGTCGAGGTGTGCCCGAATCGGGCTAATATCACGGTAACAGTGCCATCGATGCGTAATCATTATCAAATTGTCCACCTGGACGCCTATTGCAATGAATGCGGGAACTGTGCAACCTTCTGTCCTTGGCGCGGCAAACCTTATACTGACAAAGTAACTCTGTTCAGTACAAAAGAAGATTTTACTGACAGTAATAATCCGGGTTTTCTTTTAGAGGGTCGCACCCTGCTAGTACGCTTGGATAATATTACTTATGAAATTGGCTTAGATCAAGCCCACGATACACTGCCTCCGAATATCCGAACCATGTTGGCAATGGTTAATGAAATCCGCGCTCAAAGACCTTCGCTCTTTGGCCCGGTAGAATCATAGAGGTGAAAACATGATTATATTAAAAAATGCAACAGTGGCTGAGTTCCAGCCACCTAGTCTGAAAAGCGGATTAGACATTGTCATTGATGGCACAAAGATTATTGACGTTGGTGCTGGGATTGCCGCAAATTATCAGGCCAGCCGGATCATTGATCTAAAAGGCATGCTGGTCACGCCTGGCATCGTCTGCAGTCATAACCACTTCTACTCTGGTTTGGCTCGGGGCATTACCGCTAAAATCAAGCCTTCACCTGATTTTGTTTCCATTCTTAAGAATCTTTGGTGGCGGCTAGATCAGGCTATTGATGAAGAAATCCTGTATTACAGTGGGCTGACTTGTGCTCTTGAGGCTATCCGCTGTGGCACGACTGCAGTCATTGATCATCATGCATCCCCATCTCTGATCAACGGTTCGCTGCGAATCCTCAAGCAAACTTTTGAAGAAACCGGCCTGCGGGGAATCACGTGCTTTGAAACGACTGATCGTAATGGCGGCCTGGACGAAGTAGAGGCTGGTGTTGAAGAAAACGTAGAATTTGCGGTTCTATGTGAAAAAGATAAACAAACCAGTCAGGGAGATTATCTGGTAGAAGCCATGATTGGCGGTCACGCCCCAGTCACTATGCCTGACCAAGCGCTTAAACTGATGAAAGAAGCCATAGACGAAACAGGGCGCGGGGTTCATGTTCATGTTGCCGAAGACCGTTATGACGTCTCTTATTCGCATCATCAGTATGGTAAAGATGTCATTCAGCGTTTAGCGGATTTTGGTCTGGTCAATGATAAAGCCTTGTTCGCTCACGGGCTATACCTTTCCGATCAGGATATTGCGCTGCTGAATGAGCTTAACGCTTATCTGGTACATAATGCCCGCTCCAATATGAATAATGCCGTTGGCTATCATCCAAAGCTGTCTCAACTAAACAATGTGGCTCTCGGCACCGATGGTATGGGCAGTGATATGCTGGAAGAATTCAAGTTTGCCTACTTCAAACATAAGGATATGGGCGGCCCGCTTTGGCCGGACAGCTATTTAAGATTTCTCTATAATGGTAACGACCTGCTTGGACGTTACTTTGACGCAAGTTTCGGCAGAATTGCCAAGGGCTATAAAGCTGATCTGACCATTTTTGACTATGAAGCCCCAACACCGCTGCTTGAGCAAAATATTGCCGGTCACATTGCCTTTGGCCTAAATTCGCGTGACGTAGCTACCGTCATAATTAATGGAAAGATCGTGCTGGAAAACCGCAAGTTTAGTTTTGATGTAAGACCAATTTACGAAAAATCTCGTAAAGCGGCTCAGCGCCTCTGGGATAAGATGGACAATTTAGAGTAATAATATAAAAGATAACCATGCCCCTGCTAGCTAGCTGCTACCATAGGCATGGTTATCTTTTTTTGCTGTTCCCTCTATTCTTTGCTTAAACTTACACCCCATATTTGTCAAACATTCTAAATATTATTAAGCTAAGAATAAATATCATATTATGTGCAGAATGCAATATTATTGGAGCCAATAAAGTATTAAATCGTACAAATGTAAAAGCGAAAAATATACCTAATAAGATATGCAAATAGCTGGCTTCCGCTCCATGATAAACATAAAATAAACTAACACTTACCATATACGCAAAATACTGATTAAATTGTTTTACTGCACCAAATATAAGTCCACGGAATATCACTTCCTCACAAATAGGCGCTAATATTACCGTTGTCAATATTCCTAAAGGTTTAAGAACGAATTCTTTATTACGGAAAAATCCAGAAAAATCCATGAATTCATTTGATGCAAAGAAACACATTAAAAACAAAAATATAAACTTGATAGATATAAGCAAAATTAAACACCTTATAAATTCTTGATTGCTAAATAATTTCACTATTTCTTTCATTTTAGACCAAATACTTGTAATTAATCTCGGTTTGCGATAGTAAAACCAAACAAAAGGTAAAAAAATAAGATAATCAACCAGTAATCCGATATCGGGATTCTGTTCAAATATAGAAAAGATAGGAATTTTATATAAACGAAATAATGCAAAACTAATGAATATTAGAATACTGACTATTAAACTTATGATCAAAAGTCTTATTAAGTCTTTAGTACCATAGGATCTGTCCTTTTGATATTGAGTCATTTTCTCATTTGATAAGCTCTCCAATTTTGCCAACCCTCTTTAGAAATTTCATCTATTATTGCCAATTGCCAAGGTACCGCTTGATTCTTTAAAATCAGGGTTAAGTGATATACATTTTTCAGCTTTTATATTTGCCTCATCTATCAATCCTAAGCTGTAATTTACCTTCACTAGATAGAAGTTGACTAAAAAATTTCTTTCATCCAAATGAAATACTTTTTCAAAATTTAATTTTGATTTTTCATTAGTATTACAGTATTTGTAAAACCTGACTTTAGCCAAGCTTGTGCTTTCTTTTGCTTTTCAGTTTCAGTCATTCCTGGCCCTCCTTTTATAATCTGAAGAAAATTGAAGCCTATTTTATCTCATCATAAAATGTAAATACATAAGCAATGATGAAAAAAATATCCACTTAATGAATATTAGGGGTATTATTACAATCATATTTCGAGACGAATTGTAGATTAGTATCATAATAAATACTGGGCTTACATCTAGAACCAGAGTTAAAATTAGGCCAACTAAATTCACAGGTTGTATTGAAAACTCGCTAATTAGCAATGTTGCAATTACCATGGCTAATAGGCTACTATATTTTGATATATAATTAAACATTACTTCTAGACCATAAATTGCTGCAGCAATCCAGTAGACTAGAGCACGAATAATTGAAATAATAATTAGTTCTAATGAGCCGTAATCTTTCCAGTGATATACAATTTTATGTTTCTGAACTAAATCTGGGAAGAAAGAATAGGTTGCTATTGTAACTAGTGGTAAAAGAAGACAGGTTAATAAGAAGCCTATAATATACTTCTTTTGTAATACAAAGGATTCTTTAATGAATAAGTAATTAATATATTTTTTCGAATATAGTCTTGATACTGCAAATTTACTCCCATATAAGACCATTAGAATAATGGTAATACTGATATAAACAATTACCATTCTCCACTCTAAACTGATGAATTTTTTTGTAATCAGATGAATTAACGTACTTGGAATAATTATCGCTACTAAATGCAATTTAATTATTTCAAAGAAAGTAAAGTTATTTTGAGTAAAATCTACATCTTTTGCCTCTTCAACTATAATATTAGATTGATCCTGTAATTTAATTGCTGTCGCCTCCTTTAATCTGAAAACTAATAAAAAAACTCCTTATCTGTAAGCCCCCTTCCCGATAGAATTTCCAATCACACTACTAGCTCTATCAAAACAACACGATATAAGTGCTATTATTAAGGATAGTTATAGCCGGCAGCGGCAATTTTGTTAATTTATTGTCGTGATGGTTTCTTTAGCTTTTAAATCAATCTGTTTAACAGCACGCACAAGGGTCATTGTATCAGTGGGCTTTTCCGATGGACTGAACGCTCGTTTTAGCTGATTATAATAAGCTGGAATCCCATTCATGCGTACTACGGTAACCAGGCAGATCAATCCACCGCCTTGTATTGGCGTAGAGGATGTTTACTGGCTCGTATATCTTCTTCGCTATGTTGCTCCATCTAATTCCTCTATCGATTGATATAATTTAATTTACTAATTTTGACATAATTACAAAATTTCCTTTGATTTCTCAAATATCTCTATCGGCATTTTGTACAATATTTTAGTCATTTTTAATATTTTTTGACATTACTTTTTACAACTTTGTGTTATCCTTTTTTCTAATATGAAGTTAAGAAGAGGTGGTACAAATTAACCGTAACAACGTTTTTTTAATTAAACTCTTCTAATGTCATACTCACTCTTACTCATCGGTTTTAGTGAACATACATATCGTAACTATCAATTTTACCCATGATCCATTCTATGATAGGATACTTCTAAACAGAGGCCGTTTGCCGGACTCATCTTGGAGGGAACTGGATGGATAGGATCACAACCGAAACAATTGAACTGCGTGCTAAGGAGCTGGGAGCAGATCTATGTGGAGTGGCTTCACTGGATCGATTTCATGATGCTCCGACTGGATTTCACCCCACTGATGTGCTTAGCAGCTGTAAAAGTGTGATAGCACTCGCAGCCCGCTTTCCGGTAAGCACCCTACTCACCCCCTCACCTGCTGCTTATACATTTGTACGCCACCGTCTGGTTGATAAACTGGATTCAATCACCTTCCAGCTTGCATTAGAACTTGAACTGCAAGGCTTGAACGCTTTGCCGATTCCCTCATCTGATCCTTATGATGACTGGGATGATGACAGACGTCATGGCCAGGGTATTTTATCGCTTAAACATGCCGCAGTTCGGGCTGGATTAGGTCAAATGGGGAAAAACACCCTGCTAATTAATGACCAATATGGCAACATGCTATGGCTGGGAGCCGTGCTTGTGGACGCAGAACTGGAACCAAGCCAACTGGCCGATTATCAAGCCTGCAGCCCGAATTGCCGCGTTTGCTTAACGGCCTGTCCGGCTAACGCACTGGATGGCACTACGATTGTGCAAAGCAAATGCCGGAGTACCTCAGCGAAATGTACTGATGGAGGCGGATTCGTCTATTCCTGCAACTTGTGCCGTAAACTTTGTCCTCAGCATCAGGGAATCCGTTCATCAGTCCTGTCTGCTACCAAACAAGCACTTCCAACTCCCGAAATTGATGCATGCTAAGAAATACCTGTTAAATAAAAAAGACTGCCTCTTTTGCAATTCTCTTAAAGTCGCAAAGGGCAGTCTTTTTCTATGATACCGATACCGGAACAACCTTAAATTGCTTCACATCAACTAAGCCTAAATCGGTTAATTTTAATGACGGAATAACTGGTAAACTCAAAAATGCCAGTGTTAAAAACGGATCAAACGCCTCATAAACGCCCAATTTGCGTGCCAAATTTTTTAAACTTGTTAATTCTGCTTCAACAACATGCATATCCTGATCAGACATTAAACCCGCCAATGGTAAAGACAGTGATTTTAACACTTTGCCTTGATCAACAATGGTGATTCCACCCTGAATTCGTTTCAATTCATGAACAGCTGCAAGTATATCCTGATCACAAGTGCCAATAGCAATCAAATTGTGTGAGTCATGGGCAATGGTTGACGCAATAGCACCACTTTTTAGCCCAAAGCCTTTTACTAAGCCAACACCAACTTTACCGGAATTACTATGGCGTTCAAAAACAGCCAGTTTCAAAATATCTTGAGACGGATCGGCAATAAACTCGCCTTGAATGACAGGAACGGATAGGTGCAGTTCTTCCGTAATAATTTGCCGGGGAATCAAACCAATCACTCTGGCCTGATCAGCATGAGCCGGAATTCTTAACTGCCCCGGATCAACCATTCCTAAACGAAGGGAACTTTGCACCGCCGCGTTAACCGATCCTTCCCCTTCAAATAACGCCTTTCCGTCTTTTGCCACCATCTTTCCATTTTGCCAGACCATACAAGGGCGCCAACTCACTAAGTCATCAAAAACTAATAAATCAGCTTTGTAACCAGGAGCAATAGCTCCTAACTCATTCAACCCAAAGTAGCAGGCCGCATTCATGGTTGCCAATTGTAAGACAGTAGCTACATCATAGCCAGCATCTACGGCTAGTTTTACCATACTGTTGATATGACCAAGGTGAATCAAATCACCGGGATGACGGTCATCTGTGACAAAGAAACAACGATGGGCTGTATATGGATTGACTGCTGGCATAAGATCCAATAGGTTTTTTGCAGCCGATCCTTCCCGCAGCATGACATGCAGGCCTGCCTCCAAGCGAGCTATCGCTTCCGCTGGGGTTACACATTCATGATCAGATTGAATACCGGCAGCCGCATAGGCCATTAAAGCCTTACCAGCAAGACCTGGCGCATGTCCGTCAATGATTTTGCCTTCAGCCAACCGAATTTTGTCCAGGATACTAACATCGCCTTGCAATACTCCCGGATAATTCATTAACTCCCCCAGACCAAGTACCCTTGGATGATGAATAAATTGAGCCAATGCCGCCGCAGTCAATTCAGCACCCGCATTTTCTAATGCACTAACCGGCACACAGGATGGCAGCATCACAAAAACGTTCATAGGCAGCCCTTCAGTGGCTGCCAGCATATACTCGATACCACTGCAGCCGCTGACATTAGCAATCTCGTGAGGATCAATGATCACCGTAGTTGTGCCTGCCGGAACCACAGCCTTGGCAAATTGCCGCGGACTAACCATGGAGCTTTCAAGATGCACATGCCCGTCAATAAAGCCTGGAGTGATGATTTTACCACTCAAATCCACTTCAGTTTCCCCTTGATAGGAACCTACCCCAGCGATATAGCCATGACTGATGGCTATATCGCCGAAAGTAAACTGACCGGTAAAACCATTAAAAACCTGAGCATTTTTTAATACAAGCTCCGCTGGGCGGCAGCCGTTGGCGATTGCAATTAACTGGGCAATGTCCTTCATTTCCATCACACCTTGTCACCAGATTGCTGCTAATGGAGCCGCATGTAAAAATTGGCCAGAAAAGCCAGCGAAACCAGCCACATGATCCAACTCACTTCTTTAGCTCGGCCAGCAATGGTTTTGATAAACGTATAGCTTATAAAACCGAAAGCAAAACCGTTTGCGATACTAAAGGTTAGCGGCATCATGATAATAGTCAAAAAAGCCGGAATTCCTTCTGTAAAATCAGTAAAGTTCACTTGAGCGATTTCTGCCATCATCAGCGCTCCAACTAAAATGAGTGCTGGCGCTGTGGCAAAGCCAGGTACTAAACCAACCAATGGAGCAAAAATTAACGACACTAAAAATAGTACCGCAACAGTTAATGAGGTTAGGCCAGTTTTTCCACCTTCAGCAATTCCTGCTGCACTTTCAATGTATGAAGTTACAGTTGAAGTACCTAAACCAGCACTGATTACTGTCCCAAAAGCATCGGTGGTTAGTGCTTTATCGAGATTCTCAATTTCACCCTTATCATCCATCAGCTTAGCTTTACGGGTCAAACCAATTAATGTACCCATATTGTCAAACAGTTCAACAATTGTGAAGGTAAAGATAATCGAGAATATTCCATAATCCCAGGCTCCCATAATATCAAGCTGAAGAAAGGTAGGACTAACATCAGGCAGATTAAAGCTCATAATATCCCCAATGCCCTTGGGCACAGGAACGGCACCAAAAAGCATGCCCAAAACCGTAGTGGCCAAAATACCAATTAAAATGGCACCTTTTACACTTCGGGCCATCAAAGCGGCTGTGATTACAAGACCGACACAGGCTAGAAGCGGCTCAATGGCCGTCAGGTTACCGACTGTTACGAAAGTAGCCTTATTGGAAACAATAATGCCTGCGTTTTTCAAACCAATAAAGGCAATAAATAAGCCGATGCCAATACCAATTGCGCACTTTAAATTCAAAGGTACAGCTCGAATAATCGCTTGCCGAATACCCCCGAAGGTTAAAATTAAAAATAGAATACCCGATAAAAATACGGCTCCTAGCGCTACTTGCCAGGATAGATGTAAAACCCCAACCACATAATAGGCAAAAAAGGCATTAAGTCCCATTCCTGGTGCTACGGCAATCGGAAAATTGGCCCATAATGCCATTAGAACAGTAGCAACAGCCGTCGCATAGATGGTAGATGCGATTGCTGCTTCTTTGGGAATACCAGCATCTGCTAGAATATTGGGATTCACAAAAATAATATAAGCAAGCGCTACAAAGGTAGTTAGACCAGCTAATAATTCAGTCTTAACATTGGTTCCCTTTTCAGTCAGTTTAAATAATTTTTCTAAAGTTCCCTGATGAGTGGTCATTCTGATCCCTCCCCGCAAAGTGAACCTTGCCAGTCAAGGCTCCATGATTCCCAGAACTGTGCTGATGGATATCTCATCCCCCCTTTGACCAGTCATTACAGATGGTAAGCGGAATATTAGCCATTTTTATGAATATACTAAAGCCTGCTTATAATTAGACCATTCCTTGTATTTAGCCATGGTATCCTATTGCACATACGGAAATCCAAGGTGATGTGACCAAGCTAAAGTGACCTAGTCACGCTTGCTAATTCTCATTTTGATACAGTCTATTACTGTGCGTATTTAGACTGTATGGAATATAACGCGCAAAGAATCCTGAAGCTAAACATTAATCTCAATATGATATTTTTTTATAATGATTGAGTAAAGAAATTTGCTTATTTCGCAGGCCTTGGGCAGCACCATGCCGTATATCTTTTATATATGCATAAAGCATGCCAGTTCTTTGCAAATCCGCCTTGTACTCAGTGCCCAGCAGGAAGTAAATTGAGGAGGTTTTTTATGTCCAGCCTATTGATTGAGAATGCGCGTGCAGTCGTGACGTTAAATGATTCAGATCAAGTGCTGAAAGGCACGAATATCTTCGTTCAAGATAATATCATTCACTATATCGGTTCTGAAGTTTGCCCTGCAGATCAAATCATTGACGCAACCGACCATTATGTATATCCTGGCCTGATCAACACGCATCACCATTTATATCAGACATTTACCCGCAATTTGCCGCAAGTACAAAACATGGAACTGTTTGATTGGTTAACCACATTGTATGAAATCTGGCGAGGTATTACCCCGGAGGTCATTTATTACAGCTCGTTAGCCGGTATGGGTGAATTACTAAAGTATGGCTGCACAACCTGCTTTGATCATCACTATGTTTTTCCTAATAGCTGCAGTAATGAACTGGTTGATCAGCAATTTGAAGCCGCCGGCCAGCTCGGCATGCGTTTTCATGCCTCACGCGGCAGTATGTCCCGCGGTAAAAGTGCTGGTGGCTTACCACCAGATGACCTGGTACAATCGGTTGATGCCATTTTAAATGACAGTCAACGCTTAATTGAGAAATATCACGATAATCGCCCCAATTCCATGCAGCAAATGGTGCTGTCGCCCTGTTCACCGTTTAGCGTAACCAGCGATCTGATGCTAAAGACAGCCGAGTTAGCTAGAAAATATCAAGTTCGCCTGCATACTCATCTCGCTGAAACAACCGACGAAGAAAATTACTGCCTCGACAAATTCGGCTTACGGCCACTGGCCTACATGGAGCAATTGGGCTGGCTTGGCCACGATGTCTGGTTTGCCCACGGCATTCATTTTACCGACACAGAGCTTAAACAATTGGCTGCAACGCAAACGGGTGTTGCTCATTGCCCGGTATCCAATCAAAAACTTGCTTCCGGCATTGCCGCCATTCCGCGCATGCTGGAGTTGGGAGTGCCTGTTGGCCTGGCCGTTGATGGCAGCGCCAGCAACGACTGTTCTAACCTCTTAGCCGAATTGCGCGCAGCCTTTTTACTTCACCGACTGAATTCCAGTTCAAATGCACCGGACGGCTATGACATTCTCCGCATCGCCACCCGCGGCAGCGCACAGCTCCTTGGGCGCAGTGATATCGGCAGTATCGAAGTCGGGAAAGCCGCTGATCTGTTCTTGCTGGACACCCGTTACCTTGAATATGTGGGAACACAGTTTGATCCGAAATCATTGCTAGCAACCGTAGGGGTAAACCGCCCCACTGCCTATACGATAGTAAATGGCAGGATTGTCGCTAAAAACGGACAGCTTTGTACGGTTAATGAGCAGGAAATCGTTACTCAAGCCAATAAGCAAGTAAAACAGTTGTTAAAAATGCTTTAATCACTAACTGCTGGCCCAAATAAAAAATAACCTGTACCGTTTCGGCACAGGTTATTTTTTATTCAGTATTCATACGAAAGACACAGTTTATTGCGCTTATAGCCAATGTTATTCTTCTTCGTTAAAATAGACTTTATAAAAATGCATACCTTTTTGTTCATCGTAGCCGCGTTCAATGAATTCAGTACCTACTGATTCAACTGCGGCTGTTTTAATTTTTATTTCAATTTCAGTATCCAATTTGATCAGATTGTTCATTTTGCGTTTGACGGTTTTAACTGCCGGTACCGATATGCTGAAAGACTCCGCCTGAGAGATTCCCTGGTTAAGTTCGTAAAGCTGTTTATGTTCTTTAAATTGCTCAATCAACTCTGGTTCTTTGATCACATTCTGAGCAAACTCCGTCAAATCAAACTCATTATTGCTGTTAAAGTAGGAAATGGCTTCATTCATAAAAACAACACGGTCTTTTTTATCAGCTTGATAGACAGGACCATAAATGGTTTCCGCAAAATCCTGACACAGTTCCAGACAACTTTTCGTGTGGTAGTATTCATTCTGGACGTCAGTCAACCGTAAAAAGTCCTCTTTCCAATAGGCTGCTTCGTTGTTACCGCCTTTATTGACATTGTCTACAATAGCTACCCGAAATCCATCCACCGATTCAGCGTTGAAAATAATACAGCCTTTATCCAATTTCTTAATATTAATGCCGATATCTGTACCAATAGAGAATTGGTTGCGGCTGGAGGCAATTTTTAAATAGTTTTCTTTGCGCTCAGTTTTAAAAATACCAATAGCGTCCACTTGATGCTCATTGATGTTACAGCCTGAGAAATAGGCCACATAAAACTCGCCGCCTTTGATTTGCGGATGTGACGATTTTTCATAAAGATGCTTTAGTATATGAATGGACTGATCATAAAAGTTGTCTGGATTGATAAAAGCCTGTGCAGCATACATATAAATTTCATTTAAGTGAATATCGGTTTCGTGGAAAAATTTATAAAGCAATTTTTCCCGGAATGAAGATAAAAAATATTTCATGAGCAATTCTTCAACATCACCGTCAGTCATCCGGTATAATTCGGGAGAAACGACAATTCCCTCATCTTTTAGCTTATTGCCAACTTTATGAATAGCTAATTGCTCAAGCTTGATATTTGCTAAGTCAAACATTGATTACGCCCCTTTATTACAATCGAATTAGCTTAGAGTTCTATTGTAACAGACATCTCCCATTGTTTGGAGATTTTTATAACAAAAAACAATACAAAAGGAGAAGGTTTCCCTTCTCCTTTTATTGAAGCAGCACATCCTTATAGCCTTTTGAACCATGACACTCGTGAAACAACCTCTTTTCAAACGTGACCTGATCGCCAATTCATACGGGACGGCAAGCATCTTACATCTCATCTTTACACACTGTCAAACGACCTTGAACTTTAAAACTTAAAACAAAAAACACTACCCAGAACAGACTCATAAATCTTCGTTGCAATAACCCGGAAACTAACGTCCTTGCCTCTTGCATTACCGATAGAATACTAAGTCACTATAAGGATTGTGCTTGATTGAATCATAACATAATTGATGAATTAATGCAATAGTCTAAATTCTTATATTTTTCCCCTTAACGATCTTATGTTTGGCAAATAGGACAGTAAAATGCATTTCTTCCGCCCACCCGTTTGGTCATGATGACAGCACCGCACCGATAACAGGGTTGCCCAGTACGATAGGCAACTTGCAACTGTGATTCAAACCCACCTGTCAATGTGTCATCAGAAGAAAATTTCTCATCATATACGCCACCTGATTCCACTGCCCGTTTGAGCAGATTCTGCAGACACTCGTATAACTTCTGCCGTTCCTCAACAGCTATGGCCGCCACTTTTCGGGTTGGCAAAATTCCGCTGCAGAATAAGACCTCATTCGAATAGACATTGCCAATTCCGGCGATAAATTGCTGATCCATTAATAATGGTTTGATCATGCCTTTACGCTGACTGAGTAATTCTAAGAATTCATTCACTGTAAAAGCAGGCTCAAGCGGCTCTGGCCCTAAGCCATCCAGTTCCGGAATTTCCTCTAGCATGGTGGTTGCAACAAGGTGAATATATCCCAGATTAATTTTATAACAGGCCAGGGTGTCGCCTGAAGTCAAAACAAACAGAACGGAGGGATTTCCGCTGAGTTCTTCATCCGAATAAAAAAATCTCATATATCCTTCAAGCATAAAATGAATGATCATGGAATGATCGTTGCTAAAGCTGATAATAATTTGTTTTGCCCGCCTACGCACTGAGCAAATCCGCTGATTCACTAAGGTCTTGATAAATTCGTCGACTGAAACATTAAGTGCTTTATCACGATTCACAGTAATAGACTTAATGGTTTTACCCTGAACTTTAACACTAAGATGATTTTTAACTGTCTCGATTTCAGGAATTTCAGGCATGGAAATAATCCCCCTAGAAGACTTTTTGAGTATTATCCCACAAAGCTGTTCATCATAGTCTAGGCAGTCTGCTGCTCACGCGAGCTAGGTTGGCAAGTGGTCAAATAAACGCCCATAACAATCCATAAACCACCGGCAATCTCACGCCAACTAATATGCTCGTGTAAAAAGGCAACCGACAAAACCATTCCCGCCAGCGGAATCACGTTAGAAAAAATAGCCGTCCGGTTTGCCCCGACACTGGAAACACCGGCATTCCACCAATTGAAGGCTAAGATGCCACTACCGATGATCATATAAGCCATGGATACCCATGCATATTGCGAAAGTTGCACAGTTAGAGTAGAACCTTGATACAAGGCGGCCATAAGCATAAAGAAAGTCCCCGCAACGCCCGCCCAGGCAGTAGTAGCCATTGGTGACATTTCCTCCATAACCCCGCGGCCTAATACCGAATACACAGCCCAGCTGATTTGGCTAGCCAAAAATAACATATCGCCGCGGTTAAAGGATAATTTTTGCAGAACCTCCAACGACCCATGCGCAATCAGAAAAACAACTCCCAAAAAGGAAATCGCAATACCAAGCCACTGCCGACGCAGCATTTTTTCCTGTAGAAATGCTACTGCCAGCAGAGCAGTGACGGCAGGGCTGATTGCGGCAACTAATGAGCAATTTACCGCTGTTGAGTATTGTAAGCCGGTAAATTGCAGACCGTTATTTAATCCCACTCCAGTAAAGCCCATTAAAATCAAGGTTGGTATATGCTTCTTTGGTGGTAAGGCTGCTCTTCCCTGCTGATAAAACATCACAGCTAGCAGGATGATGCTGATACCGACAAATCGCAGTAAAACAATCATAACTGGTGATATTTCGCCTAAAATACTTTTTACCGCAACTGGATTTCCTCCCCATAGAATGGCTGTCAGGGCAAGAAAAAAATAAATTTTTTGTGTGCTTTGCTTCATCTCACTTCACTCCCACTAAACAAAAATTAATCCAGTTAGCGTTGTATCTATCTGAACTAATTCATGACATCGATGTTATGTTGCATGTCTCGCTAGGTCTGGACATGCTATCTAAACATTCTTATGGCCTGGCAAGGTAAAGCCTCTGCCCATAACCTCTGCCGCATCACTCACGATCATAAAAGCGTTTGGATCGGCTTCTTGCACTAAAAATTTAATCTTTGATATCTGCGTTAAACTGACAACTACAAAGATAATCTGCTTTTGCTGGCGGGTAAAAGCACCTTCTCCCTGTAAGATGGTTACCCCGCGTCCGACTTCATTCAAGATGGCATCAACAATTTCCTGAGTTTTATAGGAAACAATATGAATGGTCTTTCTACGGTTAAAACCTTCTACCACCTTATCGGTTAAATTTGCTCCCATAAACATTGAAATCAAAGTTAAAATGGCAAGTTTTAAACCAAACAGGCTGGCAGCTAACAGCATGATAATACAGTTAATGGCAAAACCAACAACACCAAAATTCAGCGAATAGTATTTTTTCACAATGGCTGCAACAATATCCAAGCCGCCTGCACTCCCATTGACCCGAAAGATTAGCCCTGACCCGATACCACTGACCAGACCACCCGTCAGCGCAGCCAGCAGCGCATCATCCAACAGATTATACGTGGCTAAAAATTGGGTAAGATCAACAGCTACCGAAAACATGATGGTGCCAAAAATAGTCGTGATGGTATAGTCTCTGCCGAGAAACTTGTACGCAGCGTAAATTAGCGGAACATTCATGATAAATATTTGGACGCCAATGGGAAAACCGAATAAGAAATACGAAATAATGGCTAAACCACTGACTCCACCACTTAATAAATGGTGGGGAACAAGGAATAGATTAATGGATGCACCACAAATAAAGCAGCCAAGAGCCACAAAGAAATATTGCAATAATTTATTTCTCATACTAAACCTCATTTCATGTTAAGATCGAGAATACCTGTTCAGCAAGTCAAGGAATATCTGTCAGTCTTGAAAATATAATCCTGCTTACATAGCCTTGACTCATATCAAATATCAGACGGCACTGGGGATCTGACTCTAAATGATAGATATAATAACGATGCCCTTTAATTGTTTGCCGCTCCGGCTCACCATATTCTTGGATGACTTTATAATTAGTTCCTCCCACCGTAATCCCGCGCTTTGTCTGATACTCGCTTGTATCAATCTGCATATAGACAATTTGCTTAGTGGTATTCGCAGTACCAAAGCGGATGCCAGGATAAATCAAATAAGTCATAGGCGGTTTACGGTTGTCATCGGTTATTTCTTTTTTAGAATGACCAAATTTTATAATTATATCTGTTCTCTGATCTTCAAGAAGTTGAATACCGTTTATTGCAAAATCATCACGATTGACTGCTGCGCTGCAAACTGCTGTTGAAGCTATAAGGATCAAAATAAGCCATAACACTGTCTTCTTCATCTAATATCCCCTCAAACTGAATTTTATCAGCGAAATCCTGATTGTTCCAAAAATATTTTTCGACAAAGAACGCTCTATATCCTGTATGAGTGCCTGAATCTTCCACCCAGGATTATGAAAAAATATTAGTTGAGCTTAAAATGCTCCCCAAACAAAAAAAACAGTTTCTTCTAACGAAGAAACCAATTAGAGGGTCATATTCAAAGAAAGTCTTGTTTAGATAAAGGAGTGTTTGCTTTACGATTTTAGCATACATATTATGGAATTTTCAACGATTTTATTGTGACAAAATTGTCCAAAATTCACCATTTCTAAAGCTATTATAGATATTGGACATAGGCGTCATTTTAAAATTTGGGATCTGGAATCTTTGGGAACTGAATTGTAAAGATTGTCCCATGTCCCAACTCAGATTGCACGGCAATAGTACCGCCATGCCCTTCAACAATATTACGGCAAACTGATAACCCCAGCCCTGTACCATTTTTCTTGGAAGTAAAGAAAGGCTCAAAAATATTCGCAAGCAGTTCCTCTGGTATCCCCATTCCGCTATCGCGGACTTGCAATTGGATACCAGCTTCCAACACTACGGTATCAATAGCTAAAAGGCCTTTTGCCGTCATAGCCTCAATCGCATTACGGGCAAGATTCAATACCAATTGTTTGATTTCCTTTTGATTACCTTCAATGAAACATTCTTGTTCACTTAATGTCAGCTGCAATTCAATATCATTTTTTAATGCATCAGCAGCCAACAGTGGGTGGAGTGATTTTAAGGTATCATTCAAATTGCAGACTTTCTTTTCAATAAATCGCGTGCGTGACAGGGATAAAAAATCTTCAATAATTTCATTCAGGCGTGTTAGCTCCTCTAATACCACTGTCAAATATTGATAGTTTTTCCCCTCTGCCTTCATGCTCAATAATTGAATATACCCACTGATAGGGGTTGCCACATTCCTCAGCTCATGAGCCATTGAAGAAGCAAGTTCACCAACAACATGAAGACACTCCAAGCGTGCCAGCTCACGTTTCAAATTTTCATAATACGTGATATCATAACCAATGGCAAATGCCCCGGTTAACACTTCTGTCTCCATATTGTAAAGTGGCAAACCGGTAACCAACCACTCACGATCGGCTAAATAAACATGCTTATTGGTAACAGCAGCTCCGGTAGAAAGTACTTGCAATGTTACCACTTCTTCGTATGGCAGATTAGCCAATTCAGCAAATTCAATGATAGGCCGGCCAATACATTCCTCACGAGAACAAGAAATATAATGATTCAAACCAGCTAAGAAAGCTTTATTGAGTATCACCACACAACCGGATTGATCTACTTCAATAATAGGCATCGGACAGGTATCCACCAATTGAGAAAGTTTCTGATTAACTTCCAGTAATTTTTTACTATGTTGGATTTGCTCCTGCAGTAGAATATTATGATCCTCAATAGCTTGCTGCGCCTTCATTCGTTCGGATACATCAGCAAAGTAAACCGTCAGGCCTTCTGCAGACGGATAGACACTAAAAGTCAGCCAGCTTTGCTTTTTCTTAGAAAAATATTCAAATTGGATGGGTTTTTGAGTTTCAACCGCTAGTTGATAATTGGTGTAAAAAGGCTCTATGCAGGGATACTCTTCCCACAGCTGCTTACCGACCAAATCATAGCGTCCCAGCCATTTTTGAGCGATCTGATTGACATAAGTAAAAACGAAGTTTGAATCCAAAGAAAAAAAACCATCCGTAATTCGTTCAAGCATAACGGCCATATTGCTGTACGCCTTGTTTTTATCTGCCATGACTTTAACGCATTGCGTAATGTCATGTAAAAAAACCAGGACACCGTCTTTACAGGGAACAAAATTACAATCCAGCCATTGATTAAAATAAAGGCTTTTATATTCATATAGTTGATCTGATTTATTTTCCTGCATCACCTGACATAAGGTGTTAAACCAAATATCATTCACTATTTCCGGGTAAACTTCCACAATGCTTTGTCCAAGCGCAATGTGAGAATATCCCATTTCAGCAATGCGATGATTCATATAAATCAGCCGATAATTACGATCAATTAAGGCCACTCCATCGTAAATGCCGTCAACAATACCTGATGCGCGTTCTTGTTCGGCTTTCAGACCCTCACGCAACTCAATTACAGTTTCCAATAAAGGCGTGAGCTCAGGAAAACTTTTTAATTGAGCTGTATTATCATCCTGGATTTTTATCTGTACAGACAATTCGTTCAGACCACGTCCAATTTTATTAAATACCATGCGCATAAGCAGCATAACACATAACCAGATAAAAAATAAAAATGCAAAATTCTTCAACCAGGCCGCATGCACGGCTTGATTGACTTCTTCCATTTTGGTATTTGCCCAAGTATGGCCAATCAACTGTCCGGCAAAAAACAGCGGATAGCTTGCCGACAAGGTGGGTACATTCCCCCATATCACTGAAGAGGGCTGCTCATAGGTAGCCATAGTCTTAGTTTTATAAACTTGTAAGCTTTGATCAGAAAGAGGCTGGTCATGTTTGAGTCCATCAAAAGGAAAACAGGCCAGTCTTACTTTATGCCAGCCATACCCCATGCCATAGCCTGGATATTGTTCAGAGAGATTGTCCACGATTGGTTGAAGCTGCTTGTGTAAAATTTCAATCTTAGTGTGTTGATCTGCCATCAAAGCATTTTCTTTGCCAAGCATATTATCAAAGGAATCAGGTAATTTTTGGGCAAGAGTTGTGGCAATTTGTAATAATATTCGCTCTTTTTGAGCCAGTATTAAACTCTTAGTAGCAATTGCGTCTGAGCACCCAAAGAATATCAACAATAAGGTAATGATAATGGTAAGATAAAAATAAGCCTTCTTAGCAATTGATGTTGGTATCACAAGAAATACCTCGCCTTATATTCTGTTCCATGAGACAATTGTATCAAGAGTTCTCGACAGGAATTAGCTTGTCCTGCAAAGCATTCGCTTTTTTGTATATTTATGGTAAAAAAAGAGGGCTACTCAACCGTAGCACTCTTTTTGTCATTTTCAAGATATTGAATTTTTTCTAATAAAGAATTGCGATATTTCTGTTCTTTCTTAAAGTCTTTATATTGATCTAAAAGAAATTCTAATTCATGAATGAATGGGGATTCAGCTTTTAGCTCTGCAGGAACTTGATCTAATTGTTCCAACACATATGCAATTCTTGCTATTAAATGTTCTATCGACAAAACTTCCAATCCTTTCCACGAAACCAATATCATAAGAATAATAGCTTTTACAAATAATGTCAAGTAATTTTAGGATGTGGCTTTTTTTGTCGGTAGCAAGGTGACCCGGATGATATTATCATCTTCATCTAAGTCAATGATGAGTATTTTACTAGCATCCTGCTCGTGAGTGACGCGAAATCCTTTTTCATCCAACCAATAAACATCGGTTGTAACAATTTGCTTCGCGCTGTCATTGGGCTTACTTCCATTTGCACCATTCGATTGACTCATTGTCCGCCTCCTTGCTTGCTGCATAACTCGTTAGTGCAATCACAGATTAACCCAACACCAAAATGGTATATAAAACAACTCAAGCTGAACAATATCAGATTATACTGTTCAGCTTGGATTACTCCCTAAAAAGATTTACGTACACAATGGATTATAATGTCTTTCAGAAAGATGATCAGGCTTATTTTAAGGTCAGCTTTGCAAGTGCATCAGCCAGTGCCGTGTTGATTGACGGAGGTTCCGACTGCTTTTGCGATTTAAGATATTTGGCAACATCGCGCGTTGATAATCGATCGCTTTCCTTCTTTTTGCGTTCGTTAAATGCATGAAGTTTCTCACGATAACCACAACCGCAGACAAATAGACGTCCTTCGCCTTCACCTCGCAGCTCTAACTTTTTATGACAATTGGGGCAGCGGGCATTCGTCACTTTAGCCAGACCTTTACGATAGCCGCATTCCCGGTCTTGGCATACCAGCATCTTGCCTTTCTTGCCGTTAACCTCGAGAAGATATTTACCACATTCAGGACACTTACTACGAGTCATATTATCATGTTTGAACTTCTCTTGACTGTTCTTGATCGTGTAAACCAATTCTTTTGCATAGTTTCTCATCTCACTGATAAAATTGTTTTTAGTAAGCCTGCCTAGAGTAATTTCTTTCAGTTTCTGCTCCCATTGGGCCGTTAATGCTGGTGATTTCAGTTCGGGCGGCACCAACTCCAATAATTGCTGCCCCTTGGCTGTGATAAAAATGTCTTTACCCTTTTTTTCAATGAGAAAACTATTAAACAATTTCTCGATAATATCAGCCCTGGTAGCCACCGTTCCCAAGCCACCCGTTTCATCTATGGTTTTGCGTAATTCGCCACTCACTTCAGTCATGTATTTTTGGGGACTTTCCATCGCTGTAAGTAAGCTAGCCTCATTAAAAGGAGCCGGTGGTTTTGTAACACCTTGAGTTAATTTGAGTGCACTAAGTTTTATTATGTCACCTTTACGAACAATTGGCAATATTTGATCAGAAAGTTCCTCTGCCCCATCATCATCCTCTGTGGCAGTATGATAGATTTCTTTCCAGCCTAACGCTGTAATCGATTTTCCTTTAGCAAAAAAACTTTCATCACCAATTTTGGCGGTAATGGTTGTCTGCTCATATTCAAACGGAGGATATAATACGGCAAGAAAGCGTTTAACCACCAAATCGTATATTTTTCTTTCTTTATCACTTAAAGCGCTCAGATTAACAAATTGTTCGGTCGGGATAATGGCATGATGATCAGATACTTTACTGTCATCTACAAAGTGCTTATTCGCTTTTATCGGACTTTTCATTAACTGAAACGACAGTTTCGAATAAGGGCCAACGCCGCACGCACTGAGTCTGTCTTTCAACGTATCCACTAAATCAGTTGATATGTACCGTGAATCGGTTCGCGGGTATGTCAGAATCTTATGGGTCTCATAAAGCTTCTGCATATAAGAAAGTGTTTCTTTGGCTGAGAAGCCATAGATTTTATTCGCATCCCGCTGTAATTCCGTCAAATCATACAATTGCGGGGCAAATTGCTTCTTAGCAGACTTCGTTACATCAACAACTTCCGCATGCTTGCCAGTGATCGAGCTTATGATATGCTGGCACTTTTCTTGGTTAAAGCTTCTAAAGTCGTTGCTCTGCTTATCACGCCAACTTAGCTTCATCTGATTGGCTATTGCGGTTATTCCATAAAAGGCCTTAGGCTGGAAATTCTGAATTTCTGCTGCCCGCTTGGCGATAATGGCCAGAGTCGGGGTCTGAACCCGCCCACACGATAACTGGGCATTGTATTTGCAGGTTAGCGCTCTGGTGGCATTGATCCCAACCAGCCAATCAGCCTCAGATCGAGCAACGGCTGAAGCATAAAGGGTTTCATAGTCACGCCCTGGTTTAAGTTTACTAAAGCCATCTTTAATAGCCTTATCGGTAACCGAAGATATCCATAACCGTTTTAGCGGTTTGCCGGTCTGTACTTTCTCAATAATCCATCTGGCAACCAGTTCACCTTCCCGTCCGGCATCGGTAGCAATAATAATTTCATGAACATCTTTACGCATCATCAGTTCTTTTACTGTATTGAATTGCTTACTGGTTTGCTTAATCACCACTAACTTTAACTGCTGTGGCAACATGGGCAAATCTTCTATTTTCCACTCCTTGTATTTTACGTCATACGCCTCGGGATCAGCTAGGGTAACTAAATGCCCCAGCGCCCAAGTTACAAGATACCGCTCGCTTTCAAAATAGCCGTTTCCATTTTTTCCGCAGCCTAAAACCCTGGCTAAATCTCGGCCAACTGATGGTTTTTCGGCTAAAACTAAACTTTTACTCATACAAAAATCCTCTCAAAATTAATATACCTATATTATCACACATTGAAGCTTTTTAAAAAAATAAGATTTCCGGAGGAAAAATATTAGCCGATTCTCAGCATAACCTTGCATTTAGCAATTATTCTCAGGTCATACTAATGACGATATAAACGCCTAGGAGTGTTGCTATGAATCCTTACCATCGCTTAATCAAACATAGTGGAATCCAGCCGCTCTTTCATGCCATAGAAATGTCAGTCACTGCTATTTGTAACGATTATCCGCTGCATCTGCATACAGAAGGATTGCGAGGCACAGGAAAGACCACGGTAATTCGGGCAGCGCGTCATATTTTGCCCCCGATTATCAGAATAAAAAACTGTATTTATAATTGCCATCCTGCTCACCCCCATTGTCCGCTTCATCGACATTTGTCCCCCAGCCAAATTACTCAATTGGGTACAGAAGTAGTACCGCGGCCATTTCTGGAAATATCACATTCTGCGAAGCCTGGGTCTATTGTTGGCAGTATTGACCTCAGTAAGTTGACTGATCAAAACAATTCTTTGGCTGCCTTATTGCCAGGAACCATCCCTCAGGCTCACCGCGGGATTATTTTTATTGATGAAGTCAATCGCTTAGCAGATACATCACCGGAGCTAGCTGACATTCTATTGGATGTAATGGGAACAAAACCGGGGCGAATTCAGATAGAAGAGCCAGGGCTTCCTTTGATTGAAATGCCAATTTCAGTGAGCATTTGGGCTGCTTCCAATCCTGATGAAGACCCAGGAGCGCTGCGCCAAATACGGCGTCAGCTATCAGATCGCTTTGATCTCACCATTCCAGTCAGCCAACCCAACAATATTCAATCAGTTTTTGAAATCCTGAAAAATCGCAATTCCAATGAAATTCTCAAGGATACCCTATCCGCCCGCTTTGAGTCGCCATTGCGAGAAATCAATACCTCTGATGAAATTCGCAATATCCTAGCCTCCATCTATATAAATTTTAAATTAGAAAGCCTGCGCGCTATTGAAGCAGTCGAGACCTCTTCCGGCCTGGAAGCACTGCTTGCTGCACAAACCGAAGTCACACTGGATCATGTGGCTAGCGTCATCCCTTACACACTTGGTCATCGTACCGATGCGAATACCATTGCCGAAATTTTGCAATACTTAGCACATCTTAAAGATCCTAAACAAAGTAGTGCGGCAGCCATGCCAGCCCTCCCCATTCATGCTGCTACAAAAAGCCCGGAAGGCTGGTGGAAAAAACTATTGCAAAAGCTAGCTGCAAAACTGAGCAGCGGTTTCCATAAAAATCTATCTGCCGAGAATCAAATGACTGACGAAAAGAATAATAAAACCATGCAGCTGCTAAAACCTGCTGCCACAACGATAACAGCACCACCCAAATCCGCTGCACCGCTTTCACAAATGCCTGATCACAAGCTGCTCACCACTCCGGATAAGCAACATGACGAGCATTGATTATACCAGCCTGCCATTAGCTCGATTAGCCGTTCCGGTTGAACAGCTTATGCGTATATTTACTAGTAACTCGGGCTGCAAAATCGGTGAAAGTACGGTTGTCAGTAAAAAGCTGCATATTTACAATGCTGTACAGCCACAGGAAATTCAAATCATGTACAACGTTGATGCAGGATGCTTATTTTATAACCGGCAGGACTGTAATAAAATTATCCATTTAGACTGCTTCCATGAGTGCGGCCAAGTCGATCACCACCTTGTCGCTGCAGCGCTTAGAGATGCTGTCAGCTATTACAATACCCTTGTGGATGCTCACCCCGAACTAAGCCGTACTTCAATTGATCCCAACTTAATTGATATTCAAACCAGTACAGGCGGCGGACGTATCACTGGCAACCTAGCCTATGGTCAGAAATTAGCCTTGCAAAATGCCCATAAGAATCATGTTCATGTTGCGGCACTGCTGCCTGATCGGCATACCGCCTGTCTATTCTTCATCGTCCTGGCCGTTGAATCAGCCATAGTTGCCTGCAACTTAGAGCTGCGGTGTATAGAGAAGCTAACACTGGCGGCCAGCAGTGGCAACCAGCTTATGGATCTATCCGACTATACTGATCAGACCGACTCTTTTCTAAAAAGTGACACGCCCTCTCCTCAGACTCAATCAGACTGCCAGCAAACCGATGGTCACAGTAAAGAGGGTGAGCAATCGACTTATTCCATTGATCAAAATCCAACTGCAGCAAGCTTAGGCTCTCTCAATTCCCAAAAACGTGCTGATAGTGGTCAGTGCGATCAACAGACATTGCTTGGTTTTCCCGGCAGCCAAGAAGCCCTGCCACAACAATCCTGCTCCAGAGATCATCCAATGAATAGCAGTAACCTTCATACCATTCCTGATATTGAACAGCACATTCGTAAACTACTAAAAGCAAACCAGCAAAATCGCCAGTCTAAATCGAAGCGCTCTCAGCACAGTGATTCTTTTACAGCCCCTAGAAAGTTAGGCTATTTAGCTGCAAATAATTTTGCTGATACCCTATTGGACATCACCGCTACCGTTCAAGCTGCAGCAGCTCGCAAGCTATCCACTAAGAATGCTGCTTTCCATATCTCCGGGGTTGATCTGAGGTTTAACACCGTCCATGCGCCGCAGAAATCTGATATTTGTATGATCTTGGATGCCAGCGCCAGTATGGAAGGTGCTCGCTTGCAAACAGCAAAAATGCTGATATCCCGGCTCATGCGCTCGACGATTTGCCGCCTGAGTCTAATCACCTTCCAGGATACTACTGCACAAGTTAGGCTCCCTTTTAGCAGAAGTGAAAACAGCTTAACAGCAGCACTGCACTCCATACAGCCCTATGGAGCAACCCCCTTAGCTCTCGGTCTCAGAACTGGTCTGGAGTATTTAAAAACTGTCCATACACATAACCCACTCATGGTCTTGATCACTGACGGTCTGCCGAGTTATGCTTCAGGAAATACCGATGATCCTTTAATCGATGCGATGACAGCAGCCCGTGAAATTAAAGCATTGAACTATAAATTCACCTGCATCGGCTTGGAATCCCAGCAAAACTATTTAATTGAGCTGGCAAAGCTAGCGGGTGGTACTATCTACAATAAAGACAACATTGTCAGCTAATTCTCACAGCAAAACTAAGAATGAACACATCAATTAAAAAGCGCCGACGATTTAACCAATCGTCAGCGCTTTTATTTGTCGTTTACTCAGTAAGGATACCACCCGCGGTCCAGCCAGCGCTGGTAGCTATAATGAATAATGGAATCTATCTCATATAGTTTTCCGCCTTGTTGGATATGACTGATGACTGGCGATAATGCATGCCCCACTGTGCCGTTTAGTTCCTGGTCAGTTGGGTCCTGACCCAATTTCTCACTGAGTACTAATTGAGCCTGTTGAATAATACTGCTAATGAGCAAACTCATTGTTCATAACCCCTTCCAGCTAGAATAGTTTGTACAGCCTATTCTATGCTGGAGGTGACGTAAACATGCTACAAATTTTAAATATTATATTCCAAGCTGGCTGATTCTAAGCTGCCGCTGTAGCGTATTGTCCGATATTTGCTAAAATCAAGCCATTTATTGGCAGCCTGAGCAGACTTTTTATTTTGAAACTCAGTTAACCATTCCAATTCATTCAGAAAAGCCTGGTACTGATCAGCCGAATCAATCTTGATATAGGCTCCTCTGGTATCAATAAGCGGCAGTGACTCATAGCGATAATCACTCAGTGCTAAAACAGTCTGAAGCTTATACTTTCTGATTTTCGCTACAACTTTAGCCTTAGGATCAATAACATCAAAGTTCTCCGGATAGTCATAGGTCTTACCGGCAGCAGGAATAATATCCCCTACTTTAAAAGCGCGCGGGCGGCTTTCCACTTTGCGAATCGATCCTTCTTCCAGCACAAAATAATATTCATCAAAACAATGAACAACCAATTGCAAATTAGCTTGAACAAACGTACTGGCGGTCTGAATCTCGGTAACTAAGCCTGAGACAATTCCCCCGCCGCTGACATCATAGCCATCAACCAGAACAAACCGGCCGGTAATTTGATTATTTTTAAATTCATCAAAACTTATTGGCCGCTTGGTTCTTATAATGACTTCAGCGACGTCATTGGTTTTTACTTGCCCGGCATTTTCAACAGTAGCGAGGGTGGTTGCATCAATGACTTTGCTAATGGCGAAAATTTCGCATTCAGCTTCCTGGGTAACCAGCTTTAGTTTATATTCTTTGTTTTTAAGCAGTTCTTTTTTGCCCATCCAAAATAGATTGGCCTTAAAAGTATCGGCAACCAGTGGCGCAGCATTCGGATGAACGACAAATTCACCCCGTTGGTTAAAAAACTCGTCTTCAAAGGTAATGCCCACCGACATACCAGCATAAACACTGTCTGTTTGATCTTTGTCAGCCCAGTATTCAATACTTTTTACTTTTGTTGTTTTATTGCTCGGTGAAATCAAAACGGTATCACCTTTATGCAATGTCCCGGTTTCGATACGTCCGGCAATAATCCGGCGATTATCGAATTTATAAACATCCTGAATCGGAAAT
The DNA here is from genome assembly GCA_003990955.1 of Sporomusaceae bacterium FL31. Lineage (GTDB taxonomy): Bacteria > Bacillota > Negativicutes > DSM-1736 > Dendrosporobacteraceae > BIFV01. The sequence goes on along the minus strand of BIFV01000022.1, from coordinate 34,780 downwards.
CTTAATGATTTCCCCTCCAGCCCTTTTTCTTTCTCAAACAAGTCAATTGCCTCTAAAATAGGCTCACCTTTATACCAAGGCATTTTATCTGACTTTGAAGTCATGTTCTCTCCATAGAAGGCAGAGATTGGAATGTATTTTAGCGGATATACATTCAGACTGTTCAGAAACTCATTCATATCATGGCGAATCTCATTAAATTTTGCTTCCGAATAGTCAATGAGATCCATTTTATTGACCAGCACATACGCTTTCTGAATGCCCAGCAAGGACAAGATATAGCCATGACGCTTGGATTGTTCCTGAATGCCTTCGTTAGCGTCAATAATCAATAAAGCGGCTTCTGCACTGGCGGCACCAGAAATCATATTTTTAAGAAATTCTTTATGCCCCGGAGCATCAATAATGACGTAATCGCGCTTCTCAGTACGAAATTGCAGCTGGGTGGTATCAATTGTGATCCCTTGCTTTTGTTCTTCTTCAAAGGCATCTAACAGATAGGCATATTCAAAAGGCTTACCCTTTTCTTTGGAAATTCTTTTTACACGATCTATCGCACCCTCTGGCAGGGATTTTGTATCATATAATAATCTGCCAATCACGGTTGATTTACCATGATCAACATGGCCTACTACAACAATATTCAGTACCTCTCTTGCAGCGTCCATTTCAATTCCTCCTTAAATGTAATCATTCTAGCAAAGAACATAGAATTCCTGATGTGCTACTACATATAACCGTCTTTACGCAGTTTCTGCATGGCATAGGAATCCTCTTGATCCTGTGCTCTTCCAGCCCTTTCGCTGACTTTGGTATTTTTCAGTTCTTCAATAATTTCGGCAACTGTAGTTGCATTGGATTCTATTTGTCCAGTACAAGGCGCACAGCCTAAACTCCGGTAGCGTTTGCCGTTTTTGCTGAAGTATAGATCAACCAGAGGAATATTTTCCCGCTCAATATAAGCCCAAATATCAATTTCATTCCAGTGGAGAATGGGATGAACCCGAATATGATTGCCTTTTGGAAAATCAGTTTTAAATTGATTCCACAGTTCAGGAGGCTGATTGGTATAATCCCATTCCGAGTCTTTAGTTCGTTCACTAAAAACCCGTTCTTTGGAACGAGAGCCTTCTTCATCACGCCGAATCCCCAAAATCAAGCCTTCAAATTCATAATTGGTAACAACCTGCTGCAGTCCATCAGTTTTTAAGGCTTTACAGCAGACCAGACGTCCTTTTTCCGGTCCCATTCCCTCGTCAATGGCAGCCTGATTGGTGTGGACAATCAGATCAAGCTGATATTCTTTGGCCATTCGGTCGCGGAATTCAATCATCTCAGGAATTTTATAGGTAGTATCCACATGAATAAACGGGAAAGGGCAATGACCGAAGAAAGCTTTCTTTGCCAGCCATAATAAGACAGTCGAATCCTTCCCGATTGACCACAACATCCCCAGCTTACCAAATTTCTTGTAGGCTTCCCTTAAAATGTAGATACTTTGTGCTTCCAATCTATCTAAATGATCCATAGTAATACCCTCCTAATATGCATTGGCTTTATTCTTATCAATGGTAATCACTTTTTCAGTCCCGTCAGCTGCAACAATAATCCAATGAAGCAGGCTGTCTTCTTGCCTGGTGTATAACAAACTGCCGTTACCACCAATATCGGCTCCCAGATAATATTTGATGGCCTTAAAATTACACTCCTTAACACAGGAGGTACAGCCCCAGCAGTCTTTCGGGTAACGGATAGCTGTTTTTCCCTGGTCATTTTCAACCAATAAGCTGCCTGGGCATACTTCGCGGCATTTGCCGCAGCCGGTGCAGTGTTGTTGTTCAATCACGATGCTCATAACAATCATCCCTCTTTACCAAATCGCGCAATACGATTTTTATTTGACCATCAACCAAGCGCGAGTTGACATATTTGAGCCAGTTGTGATCATCTTGATCCGGATAGTCAGCATTTTCCTGAAAAGAATGCCATCTGGTTTCTTTTCTGGCCGCAAGATGCTCAATCAGCACTTTACAGACATAGAGACGATCAATTACTTCATAAATACCCATTAATTCATGTAAATCCTGAGCCTTAAGAGAGTAACTCAACTTAAGCAATTCTTCAATCCGGTCTTTGGCCAAATGAAGTCCCGGCAAATTATAGGTATAACCGGATGAAATTCCGCCAGCATAAACATCCATAATTTTTTGCATGGCTTCTTCAACTGTTTCAATACTGTAGATGTCAGCCGCACTGTTAAAAAAGGCATTGGTTGTTGTGAGCTGCTGCTCAATTTGATTTTCTGCTGGCCATTGATTGGTTTTTCCGTTTATATAATTAAGAGCAGCCAATGCGGCAATTTCGCCTTCGGCAAAGCAGCCTGTCACATACTTCTGAGGACTGCCGCCAGCAACGTCCCCGGCGGCATATAATCCTGAGAGAGTTGTGGCCCGATTCACATCAATCCAATAACCGCTGGCTGTATGACCGCCAACAACATAAGGTTCCGTTCCCTCAATCTCCACCGCAGCCGCAGCCGGCCCCTTACCGGACTCAAACCAGCGCAGCGTTTGAGCCGGAGCCATATTTAAATAGGCATGAAATAATTCGTTCTCCTGAGTTTGGTTAATGCCAATTGTATTCAAATAGCACGGTCCTTTACCAGCTTTGTTTTCCATAACTGTGGAATACAAACGGTTACTGGTTTTAGGACTGCCATAATTCTTTTCATATTCTTCGCCTAGACTATTGATCTGCTGTGCACCTACTCCTTGAGCAATCGTGCCGGTAGGAGCGATCGTATCTTTACAGCGCAAAGCAATAAACCGCATTTCAAATGTAGTCATTTCGGCACCGGCGCGTATCCCCATGGCATAACCAGCACCCGTATTAAAGGGGCTATACCACATCTTGTGGCGCGAAAAGCCAGGATTATTGGGACGATACAACCCAGCCGCCCCTCCGGTTGTACAGATGACTGCTTTTGCTGAAATAACGTAAAAGCTCCCCGTATCCAAAGAAAAACCATAAGCACCAGCAACTTGACCATTCTTCACAATATAGTCCGTAATATTAACCCGATTCATCACAGTAATATTGGAGTGACGGCTGACAGCGTCTGCTAAGATGGGTTTAATGTTCTCACCGTTAATCTTAATGTTTCTGTTGCCTCTGGCAACATACTGGCCTGTTTCATCTTTTTGAATCACCAGGCCCAATTTCTCAATTTTTTCAGTCACTTGATTGAGCTTTACTGCCAATGAATAAACGAGGTCTTCACGAATCACGCCTTCGGCATCATTTTTGACATACTGCAAATAAGTATCCGGTGTCTGTCCCGGCACAATATAGGCATTCAGCGCATTCACACCAGCAGCAAGACAGCCGCTGCGTTTTATATTGGCCTTCTCAGCAATAAGCACCCTTGCATCTTCCTGAGCTTCTGCGATGGTTAAGGCAGCAAAGCACCCCGCAGTGCCGCCCCCTATAATCAGAATATCAGTTTCAACTTTTTGTGCTGCAAGTTTCATAACTGCTCACACATTCCTTTCCCGCTAATCTGCGCTAATCCCAGCAACGCTTTTTTACAAAACAAAAAAAGGCCAAGACTTTCCCCTGAAAGGGAATTATCTTAGCCTTTGGTCTTTCCAATCAGCTTGTATTTTCAGTTAGTTAGAAGTTTATCATTATTCATTTTACCTGTCAATTAAAAACAGCAATCTTGATATACATTAGATATTCAGACAATGTTTAGACTACTTGAAATTCAAATATGCTTTTTCTTGATTGACTCCGCTGCTTTGGTTTCTTTTGCCAGCCAGTTTTGGCAAAACTGTTGATTGGCTTTTGTAAGCAACGCTGTTAAATCATAGATGTGCTGAAATAAAATAGGATCTTTCATAGATTCACCCTCCTAATAATCAAAAAAGGCTAAGGATTCATCCACATGGGGATGCCTTAGCCTTCAGTAGTCTGATCAGCACTTGCATATTTAATTAATGCTATAATTTTACTATAGGAAAATTTACCCTGTCAATGCTTTTTTACTATAAATTAGACGTCTTGGATAAAACCACCTACATGATGAGCCTGTGCTAAAATCCTTTTAATACTTGCTGCAAAAATGGCATCATCTTCATTTGTCCGTTTTTTGGGCCCCTTCGTTCGTCCGCCACTGCGTCGATGTTTGGCCTTAATCTCACGAGCCTCCAATAAAAACTCGATTTTATCAGACTGATATTCGCGGCCAGCCGGGCTGAGACACTTGGCCTCACGGCCTAACACCATAGCTGCTAGTCCCCAGTCTTGGGTAATAATCAAATCTCCTTTTTCGGTGATGTTAATGATCTTGATATCAGCCGCTTGGGAATGGCCCTCTACAACAATATGGTGATCGGATAAGATATTGTGATTGAAACTGGCTACTGTCCATACAGGAATATGATAGTTATGCCCTGCTTGAAAACACAGCTGTAAGACAGTTTTAGGACAAGCATCGGCATCAACAATTATTTTCATCGAAATCTTCCTTTGAATTGTTTTACTTCTGGATAGATTATACCAGGGTAAGGACAAACTTGCATATTATTTTAACCAGCTTTGCTGTACAATAATAGTATTCAATGAAACTGGAGCTGATATCATGAACACAGAAACTTTACAAGAGTTCTATCAATCCCTGGGTTTTGAGGAAATCACGGTTGAAGATGGCTATACCGCCTTTTTTTATGAACAGTCCCCTGAAGGTATGTATGCTTTGATTACTGACGAAGATGGTGCAATGCCCCAAACACTGAAGCAACGCATTATTTTTGCCGCTTATTCGCCTGAAGGAGCCTTTCGCTGGAGTACTGGTTTCAAAAACTCTTATTTATTAAAAGAGTGCTGGCTGACTGCTCAAACTCCTGAAGAAAAATTCGCTGCAGTAGAAAACTTGCTGAAAGCTTAGTTTTCCAAACCTTCGCAACTTAGTGCTATAACTAAACAAATCTTTATGTTAAACACACGCCACCCCCATAGTATAATGGCTGTATAAGATTGGTAAAAATTTCACTGATGGGGGAGTTGTTCGGATGGCTAACCGTATTATTCTCAACGAAACCTCTTACTTTGGACCAGGTTCAATCAGTGCTTTACCGGATGAAGTCGTTCGTCGTAATTTCAAGAAAGCGTTCGTTGTGACAGATCAGGACTTAGTAAAATTTGGTGTTGCCGCAAAGGTTACCCAAGTACTCGATGCAGCCAAAATTCCGTATGAAATCTATGATAAAGTAAAGCAAAACCCAACAATTGCTAACGTGCAAAACGGCGTAGAATTATTCGCTGCATCACAAGCCGACTTTATCGTCGCAATCGGCGGCGGGTCTCCCATTGATACAGCCAAAGCAATTGGGATTATAACCAATAATCCCGCCTTTAACGATGTGAAATCGTTAGAGGGCTGTGCCGCTACGACTGCCAAAAGTGTCCCGATTATTGCCATTCCAACCACTGCAGGCACAGCAGCTGAAGTAACCATCAATTATGTCATTACTGATGAACAGGCCGTAAAAAAAATGGTTTGTGTTGATCCCAATGATATTCCGATTGTATCGATCGTAGATCCTGAGCTGATGGTATCTATGCCTAAGAATTTAACTGCTGCAACTGGCATGGATGCTCTTACACATGCCATCGAAGGCTATATTACAAAAGGCGCTTGGGAAATGACCAATATGTTTGAACTTAAAGCCATTGAATTAATTGCGAACAATCTTGAAGCCGCTGTTAACCAGCCTAACAATATTGAGGCTAGAAACGGCATGGCACTTGCACAATATATTGCCGGGATGGGTTTTTCCAATGTAGGTCTAGGAATCGTTCATTCCATGGCCCACCCGCTTGGTGCTTTCTATGATACTCCTCATGGGGTAGCCAATGCTCTGCTGCTGCCTTATGTGATGGAGTACAATGCCTCGGCTACTGGTGAAAAATATCGTGAGATTGCAAAAGCAATGGGTGTACCAGCTACGGATACCATGAGTTGTGATGAATATCGTGAGGCGGCAGTCACCGCTGTACGTACATTATCACAAAAAATAAATATCCCGCAAAAGTTACACCAAATTGGCGTTAAAGAACAGGATCTTGCTGCACTGGCTAAATCAGCCTTTGAAGATGTTTGTACCCCAGGTAATCCCCGCGATACCAGCCAAGAAGAAATACTAGAATTATATCGGATAGCCTACTAAAATAAAAAAACTTTCAGCAATTGCTGAAAGTTTTTTTATTGTCACTACTGCGAACATGATTGCTGCAGTGCTTCTGCTACTTTAACAGCAATCAGCTCATCAATCTGAGTTGTGATGATTTCATTATTCTTAGTCAAAATATCCTTGATGGCTGACAATGCAACTGTGGTGCCGATTGAGGCCATTACTTTGGTTACAAGCTCCATGACATCATCACCACAATCGCCAGCCGCACCAAACCCTTGAATAAATGAAGTTACTTGATCTTGATTATTCAAATACCATTCATCCACCGTTTGATCAATTTGTTCACGAGTCATTCCCAGCATCGAAAGTTCCCTCCCTCATATTGTCTCTCTTTCGAACACTTCGCCACCCTAATGGAATTTCCTGTAGCTTTCGAAAGTCAAACACACCCAAACTCTTTGTTGCTCCTGTACGCAACTGTTCAATAATGATAAGCAGCATGCCTCAGATCATTGACTCATATCGAGTTTCTGCCAATATTTATCGCTTGGCAACATAATATAAGCAGGATAAGCCTGTAATCACAGTGTAATACTAAAAAGCAGCAAGAAATCGCTGTTGCTGCCATCCTATAATATGAAAAAAATTCCCTATACTATTCTTTTAGCATTTATAATAAGTATACTTAGCACTGCAAAATCAATGGAACTATTTTGCAAGATGACTTATTTTTCATAGCAAAAGGGAGACTATTATGACAGATAACGAACGGGCATATGAACTTGCCAGACTAAATAAAACACTTGAAGAAATCCGTAAGCAATTGGCAGCGGCTTCCAGCAAATGCGCTGATTCACGTGATGAGCTGCAGAATCATTTAACTGATTATTGGGAAAGCTACGGCGGCAATATGTGGGATGAAGCCCAAATGATTGAAGCAGTTGAACGCCAGCGGAGCATCACAGCCGTCATCCACCAAAACCATATCACCTTACAGAAAGCACTGACTTCACCTTATTTTGGCCGGATTGATTTTATTGAAGAGTGGTCTGGCGAAACAAACCCTGAGCAAATTTATATTGGGATTACCACCTTAACTGACCGCCAAACCGATGAATTGCTGGTCTATGATTGGCGGGCCCCTGTATCAGGAATGTATTATGATTTTGAACGGGGAAAATCTTGGTATCAGGCACCGATGGGAAATGTAACGGGTACGATAACCCTGAAACGTCAGTATAAAATTATTGATGGCCACATCAAATATATGTTTGACTCTGATTTAAAAATTGATGATGAGATTTTGCAGGAAATACTCACCAAAAGTGCTGATGATAAAATGCATACCATTGTAACCAGTATTCAACGCGAACAAAATCAAGTCATTCGCAACGAGGAAAACAAACTTCTGCTGGTAACAGGCCCGGCAGGAAGCGGTAAGACCTCCATCGCCTTGCACCGCATTGCCTATTTGCTATACCGCGAACGTGACACCATTGCGGCTAAAAACATTTTAATTTTCTCACCCAATCACATTTTCAGTGATTATATCTCGAACGTCTTACCGGAAATGGGTGAAGAAAATGTCTTGCAAACCACCTTTCAGGACTATATCGCTTCATTTAAAGATTTATTACCCCTAGAAATTGAAGATAGAACTTCTCAATTGGAAGAAGTACTTTCTGGCTCAAATTCTAAAGAGTTGTCAATCCGGATAGCGTCCGTCAAATATAAAACATCCGCAGCTTTTGAAGCAGTGATTGAAAACTATTTAAAATTCTACCAAGAGCAGCTTATCCTGGACTATCCTGATATTCAATATGGTGGGCAAACGCTATTCACCAAAGCAGAATGGACGGCTTATTACCTCACTGATTTAGCATTTTTGCCACCATTTCGCCGCCTTGCCAAAATACGTGAGATCATCAATTTGCGCATCCGGCCCATCACCCATGAGTTACGGCGCAAAAAAGAAGCTGAAATTACGGCAGCAGCCGAAGAAGTGAATGAAAAAACAATAAAGGCGCTGGCTCGGGTGGCTGCCCGACAGGAGTTAGGAGAATTAATTGCTGCAATTGATCGGCTCACCCGCCTAAATCCACTTGCACTCTATCGTAAGCTCTTTGAAGACCAGACTCTTTATCAGCAACTGGCTGCCGGATCTGTCATCCCGCAAGAATGGCCCAGCATTTGTAAGCAAACGCGTTCTTGGCTCAATGCTGGCAAGATGTCGAATGAGGACTCCTTTGCCTTTTTATATTTCCAAGGAATGCTGGAAGGCTTTCCAGTTAGAAATACCATCCGATATTTAGTCATCGATGAAGCACAGGATTACACCAGACTTCAATACAAAATACTCGCACACCTTTTTCCGCGCTGCTCCTGGACAATACTGGGAGATCCTGCTCAAATTGTCCACCCGTATATCCATGGCGTCAAATTTGAAGAGCTTAGTGGAATTGTTCCCCTTGCCAATCCGCGCCTGGTCAACCTCAGCCGCAGTTATCGCTCAACAAAAGAAATTCAAGCCTTCTGCAATGCCCTATTATCTGAGATTCCAAGCGCCGAAATTATCAACCGCAGCGGCAAACTGCCCCAGCTTGTTAAACTCAACCAGCTCAAACCGGAATATTTTCTGCAAACCATCAGCCAATTACAGGAAGATGGCTGCCGTTCGATTGCAATTATCTGCAAAACCATTCGTCAGTCCATCGCTCTTTATCAGGCCATGCAAACCCCTAAAAACATCAGCCTGATCATTAATGAAGATGCTGAATTCCGTCGTGGAATAGTCATTATTCCGGCTTTTCTGGCTAAAGGACTCGAATTTGACGGAGTGCTGGTCTATGATGTTACGGCTTCAAATTATGGCCATGATGCCGAAAGGAATCTCCTCTATACCGTCTGCACCAGGGCCTTGCATCATTTAATTGTTTGCTATAAAGGAGAACTCTCTCCTTTCATTAAGTCCGTAAACAGCGAACTATACCACCCCCTATCCAAGAGTTTCTAATCGGACAGTGTTTTGGAGGCAGCTTATGCAGGAAAAATTGCACTCATTGAGTTATTATCGTTGGCTTGTATTTGGTGTAACCGTTATGGGTACATTTATGGCAACACTGGATGCCAGCATTGTCAATGTAGCCCTGCCGGTTATTTCAGCCCAATTGGGCGCACAGTTAACGACCGTGCAGTGGGTAGTCACGGCCTACCTGCTGACAATATCCAGTTTACTCCCACTGTTCGGGCGAGCTGGCGACATGCTTGGCCGCCGAAAAATTTTCACAACCGGGTTTCTAATCTTCACGCTGGGATCGGCACTCTGTGGGTTTTCTTATACTATTAAGCTGCTGATTGCTGCACGCGTTCTTCAGGCGATAGGAGCAGCGATGATTATGGCGAACAGCCAAGCCCTGGTCGCCGGTGCTTTCCCGGGAAAAGACCGTGGCCGGGCCTTAGGTATGGTGGGCACAGTGGTTGCGCTGGGCTCTATGACCGGCCCAAGCTTAGGCGGCTTACTTGTTGGCAGTTTGGGATGGTCTTCGATATTCTTAATCAATTTACCGATTGGTATCCTGGCATTTATTGTTGGTCAGCTTGTGCTTCCCAAAAGCGAAACTCGTCATGATGAAAGCTTCGACTTTCTCGGTGCCGTCTTGTTTGCGATTGGCATGCTCAGCTTACTGCTGGTACTCAGCGAAGGACACGAGTGGGGCTGGTTATCCCGTTCCAGCCTATTCGCTGGCATAGTAAGCCTGGTTACCTTTTATTGCTTTATTTGGTATGAAAAGCGAGTCAAACACCCAATGATTGATTTATCCTTATTTCGCCATTGGCCTTTTCTCGCCGGAAATTTAGCTGGTTTGTTCTCTTTCATGGCCATGTTCTCAAATAATCTGTTATTGCCCTTTTATTTGACCGATCTTTTACACCTAACTCCAACCCAGACAGGCCTCATCATTACCCCGTTCCCCATTGTACTGGCTATTATTGCACCGCTCAGCGGTTACTTGTCAGAAAAAGTCAGCCTTATATGGCTGACTGTCAGCGGTTTGTCTTTAACCATTGCCGGATTGCTATTTTTGGCAACCATTACTCCTCAAGTGCCGCTGTGGCAAATTGCCGCCTGTCAAGCCTTACTTGGAGTCGGCAACGGCTTATTCCAGTCTCCAAACAACAATAGCGTTTTAAGTTCTGTATCACCAAATAAACTGGGGATCGCTGCCGGACTCAATGCATTGGTAAGAAATGTGGGCATGGTAAGCGGCACTGCTGCAGCCGTTTCAATTTTTGAATTTCGCCGCCGAATCATGCTGGAAAATCTGGCAGCACCATCTAGCGACCAACTGACCGGAGCATTTTTATCCGGCTATCATACTGCCTTATTTGCAGGAGCAATATTTGCAGCACTTGCGGCTATTATTTCATTAAATCGCAAAAGCCATGTTCGTTCAGAAAATCAGCTAGGTAAGTAAATTGCTGAATTTGCGACTGTATCGCTTACGAATAAGCTTGTCCTTAGTCTAACTATGCTATAATTTAAGTGATTACGTTTCTGGAGATTTCTCTCCATTGTGCTACCGAAAGGATGATCACGCTGAATAATATCATTACTGCTCAAAATCTTGGTAAAAAATATGGTCAGTTTCACGCCCTTAAAGGCATTTCCTTTCAAATCGCCGAAGGCGAATGTTTTGGTTTTTTAGGCCATAATGGTGCCGGAAAATCTACGACCATGCGAATGATTTATGGACTTTCAACAGTGGATGAAGGCCATTTGACTATTTTAAATCAACCGATAACACTTACCCCGCCCGCAATCAAAAATGTGTTGGGCATAGTCCCCCAGGAAGACAGCCTTGATCCGGATTTAACGGTATTAGAGAATCTGGAAGTTTATGGCGGCTTATTTGGCCTAAGCCGCAGTGAGTCCCGCAGCCGTGGTCGCAAACTGCTTGATGAGATGGGTCTTGCGGAAAAAGAACAGGACTCAGTTGAAAGTCTGTCAGGTGGCTTAAAACGCCGGTTAGTCATTGCCCGCGCCTTGATTAATCACCCTAAAATCGTCATACTGGACGAGCCGACAACAGGCTTGGATCCACAAGCCCGTCATCAAGTATGGCAAAAGCTGCGCAGCCTCAAAAATCAAGGGGTAACCTTACTATTAACCACCCACTACATGGAAGAGGCCACTCAACTATGTGATCGTCTTGTTGTCATGCATGAGGGCATTATTTTAGCTGAAGGAAGTCCCCGCGAATTGATTAGCCGCTGCGTGCTGCCTGATGTTATTGAAATCCATTTACCGCTTGATGCCATCCCCGGTCAGCTTTATGACCAAATTCATGATCTTGGCGCCGAGTATCTTCACGTTGCTGACGGAATCTTCTTATACTGCCGGGATGGCCGCCAGCTCTGGGATCAACTAACCCTTTGGAATATCCCGCAGCATGCCTGCTTCTTAAGGCCTGCTAACTTAGAAGATGTCTTTTTAAAACTTACCGGTAAAGGAGAAGAACAATGACAGGCGCCTTTAGAGTTTTAGATCGTCATCTCAAAGTATTTGCCCGAACCTGGCAGCACAATCTCATGTTTAATGTTATGGAGCCACTCTTGTATCTGTCGGCAATGGGATTTGGGTTGGGAGCTTTTGTTCAGGAAATTGACGGCTTGAGCTATATTCAGTTTATCGCCCCTGGCATGGTAGCATTGTCTGCCATGTATTCGGCAACCTTCGAATGCACTTATGGTACTTTCGTACGCCTGCATTATCAAAAAGCTTTTCACGCCATGCTGGCCGGCCCCATCACAGTAAGAGATGTTGTGATTGGCGAAATATTATATGGCACACTCAAAAGCGTACTGTTTGGTATCGTGATCATATTCGTCATTGCGGCATTGGGACAAATTCAATCGTTCGCTGCACTGCTCATTCCATTATTTTTAATTCTGCCAGGCGCGTTATTTTCAATTATGGCCTTAAGCTATACTGGAATTACTACAAATATTGACTATATCAACTACTATATTACCCTGGTAATCATGCCGCTTTTTCTCTTTGGCGGACTGTATTTCCCGGTAAGCGCCCTCCCATTACTGGTACAAAAAATCAACTGGCTTAATCCACTCTATCACAGCGTCGAAGTGTGCAGAGCCTTGGCTTTAGGCCAATTTTCCAGCATTTTATGGCTGCATACGATTATTTTATTAGGCTTATCACTGCTACTGCTGCCTTTACCCATCACGTTAATGAAAAAGAAGTTACTCTCATAAACCTAAAATTAAGGCTGTCTCTTGGTAACATCAACCGAGAGGCAGCCTTTTAATATACCTAGCTATCTAAGACTTGCTGGCGGCGAGATTTCCACTGCGGAACTTGCGACCACAGCCGCCGGAGGCTATGCCGACGGTAACGGCGTAGGGAACGTCCGTAGCAGTGGATTTCCCTGCCGTCGGCAGCAGACTAGCTTACCACACATTACGCAATATTAGAGAGGCTCCCTCCCCTGAATTAAACCATATAATCGGGGCTGAATTCTGTTAGACATAACCAAGCCTGTTCGATAAACTCCGCCTCTTCCTCGCTAATTTGATACACACTTGCACCTAACGAGCCCGCCAAAAATTCTTTCTTAGTTTCGCTTAATTTCTCTTCCACAACTTACCCCTCCTTAAAAAAGCCAAAAGCTCCTGCATCGTCGATACAGGGAGCCTCATTGCTCTAAAATCTTATGTTTTTATATCGTATGTGTAATCACCGGATTTTGTTCCAAGTTAAATTAATAATGAAAAAGGATTAGCCTGATTTGGCTAATCCTTTTTCATTCAAAATACAAAATTACCATTTTTGAATACTGTAACTTCTTCCCCAGCTGCAGTAATCCCGATAATTTCAAGATCAGCCGTTCCGATCATAAAATCCTCATGAACCAAGGAATCATTCACGCCAAACTTAGCCAACTCTTCTTTGTTCATATTCTCACCGTCTTCAATACAAACAGGATAAGCTTTACCAATCGCTAAATGGCAGGATGCATTTTCATCAAACAAGGTATTATAAAACAAAATATTAAGCCGTGAAATTGGCGAATCATGGGGAACTAATGCGACTTCACCAAGATAGCAGGACCCTTCATCGGTTTCAATGAGTTTCTGGAGAACTTCCTGACCTCTTTTAGCGGTATATTCAACGATTTTTCCGTCTTTAAATACCAGAGTAAACTCATCAATCAGATTGCCATTATAATTGAGCGGTTTAGAACTGACCACTTTGCCGTTTATACCCGTTTTTTTCGGACAAGTAAATACTTCTTCGGTAGGCATATTGGCAATGAACTCCAGCCCTGCGGGTGTAGACTCGGCTCCACCTAACCAAATATGCTGCTCAGGCAGCTCAAGGGTCAGGTCAGTACCCAAGGAGTTTTTATAGCGCAGAGTCTTAAATTGATGCTTATTTAAGAATTCCATGCTTTTCTTAAGATTATTTTTATGTTCTTGCCAGGCAACAACCGGATCGTCACTGGCTACTCTGACCACTTCAAAAATAGCTTCCCAAAGTTTTTCTACAGCCTGTTCCTCAGGTACATCAGGAAATACTTTTTTTGCCCATGACGCTGTCGGAATCGACACAACGCACCAGGCATTTTTATTACTCATTAAATTCTCGCGATATTCCTGCAATGCAATACTTGCAGTTTTCTGGGCTTTGGCTACACGTGCCGGATTAACATCTTTTAGCAGTTCGGGATCGGCGGCTGAAATACTTAAGAATGCTGCACCCTGTCGTAAATAAGTGAGATAAAAATCTTTTTGCCAATCAGGAAATTCTCCAAAAACCTCTTCCGGCGCCTGTAAAAAACGAATTTTAGTCAGCAACTCGTCTTTCCAGTTTAGGACTACATCGCGTGCACCTTCTTCATAAGCAATCTGAGCAACTAACCGGGCAAAACTAGCACATTCGATAGGCGAATTTATGACAAGAATTTGATTGTTTTGAATGTTAACACCTGTTTTAACAATAAGCCGGGCATACTTCTCCAGCAAAATTTGCTTCATGGATCTAAGCTCCTTTCATATTGAAAATTCATATTGAACACTAACTATTTCTAACCTATTTATAGGAATTTATTCACTTTGTTATCCCTCCTTTCCTGCTTTTAACGAACACAAGGCGTTTAAAATTGATCTTGTAAGTTACAATTCAAAAATCCACCACACACCAACTACACTGTACGCGTACATTTGTTTGTTTTAATTAAAATCCGCATTTGCAAATTATCCTTAACGCCAAGCTAAACCTTGCCAAAATAGCCGCTAAATGTTAATATGGGTTTGTATTCATTATCCATGTGTGTTTTCTTGTTGTTCGTTTGTTTTTTTCCAGCGAACACATTTCATCCTCACTGTAATCCGGCTTTAAAAGCTTAGCGTACACTCGCTTATACAAAATTTATTAGGAGGGTCATTATGAATATACCTTTATTAATTGTCATTGCCTATATCGTCTTATTATATGCCGTCTCTTGGTATGCTACGAAATTAAACAAAGGTGGCTATTTAGGTTACCTGCTGGCCGGAAGAGGTTTCACATCAGCCATTGTATCAACAATGGTCGCTGGTTTGGCGATTGGCGGCGCCTCAACCATTGGCGTTGCCGAACAAGCTTATAAAGTCGGTATTTCTGCCGGCTGGTACAATGGTGCCTGGGCTGTTGGCGCAGTGGTTGTCGGATTACTGCTAGCCGCAAAACTGCGTGCACTTGAAGTTTCTACAATTCCTGAATTATTTGAACGCTATTTTGATACCTCCGGACGAGTCATTGGCGTTATGGGGCAGGTAGTCATCCAGATGGTCATTACGGCACTGCAATATGTCGCAGGCGGCGCGATTCTGGCAGCTCTCATGCCAGAGTTTTTCACCTTTAATACAGGTATGCTGGTCAGCGCAATTACGTTTATTGGCATTACCCTGGTCGGCGGCTACTGGGCCGCTGGACTCAGCAACTTTATTAATGTCATTATCATTTATATTGGAGTAACGCTCGGTGCCTTATTATCATTAAGCAAAGCTGGTGGATTCTCCGGATTATCAGCAGCTTTGCCGGCAGCCGGTACCTGGTTTTCACCTTTCGAGGGAGTTGGCATGGGTATGATTTTAGCCTGGTTTACCGTGATGATTACGCAAGCTTGCTCCAATCAGGCTGTTACGCAAATTGCGTTTGCGGCAAAAGACGGTAAAAGTGCCAAACGCGGTTTTATCATTGGTGGTGCACTGATCTTCCCAATTGGATTTATCAGCGCAATTTTCGGTTTAGTGGCTGCAGCAAAATTTCCAAATATTACTCCAGCCATGGCGCTGCCCAAAGTAATCTTAGAGTTAGACCCTTTCTCTGCCGGATTAGCTTTAGCTGGTTTGTGGGCAGCAGATGTATCTACTGCTGTAGGACTGCTCTTAGGGAGCTCAACATTAATTGTTAATGATATCTGGAAGCGCTTTATCCAGCCTGGCATGCCGGAAAAAAGTCAAATGAGACTATCTCGAATTATCGTCCTGGTTATCAGCCTGCTAACTTATTGGATGGCTACCTCGGTGCTGGGAATTATTAAAACCCTATTAATCGGTTTGACCTTAACGACTTCCTATACGACGGTCTTGCTGTTCTTATTATTTGCCCCACAATTATGTAAAAAAGGATCAGCCTTTTGGACAGTTTTAGTTGGAATCCTATTCCTCATAATATGGCAGTTTGTCCCGGCTATCCGGATCGTATCTCATCCGATCTATCTGGCTTGGCCTGTCAGTCTAATCACATTCTTACTCGTCTATATCCTTGATCCACGCCCTGCCAACATGACAACTCCGAACAATCCGGGCCGAAATATTCCGGAAGTTGCGGTCGAATAACTGCTAAAAGAAAAAGAAGCACTACTTGCTGGATCAGCAGGTAGTGCATTTTTTACCCTAAACGATTATTCAAATTCACTGGAATCTTGCCTGTTAGCTTCTGTAGTAAATCCACCACAGGCTAGTTTCTTCGACTCACAGTCATCACAACAGTGGCACGGAGAAAAAGAACAAACCCTTTTGTGGCATTGCCGGCATTGACATTCTTGACAATGAATCAATTCGCTCGCCCTCCTGCTTTTGTTTTTGTAGAATAGTCATTATAGTCTTATTTTTCAAAAAAATTACTTATAGCATTTATTTTAACAGATATTAACTTGTTCAGCCAACTATTATTTTATGAAAATTATTTCCATTTATTGATCAAGACTATACTTGACAGCCTATTATAACCTCAGCTATACTAGAATTAACAGAATATCGCAAGGGGAGTAACCTTTACAGCCTAGTCGTCAATACGGCGCAATTTAATTGCCCCGGCTTTGCTGGCATTTATTTGCAGGTAAGACCTTGCTTATATGAGTACATCATATAGGCAAGGTCTATTTATTTTCTTGTGAAAGATTACAATGTAATACCCTTGCGGAATAGAGGTGAGTTCAATCTAAGAGGCAATGAATGTTCAATAATCGCATATAGGAGGAAAAATAAATGTCCGAGAGATTAAGTTTACATGATGTTCTGCGCGAATATGGAGTTCCATTAACGACACTGAATGTTGTTGCTTCACAGGAAGACTGCCTTAAACTGAGAGAACGGCTTATAGCTATAAAAGAATTAAGCGGCGGCAAAGAACAAGGGTTTATGGAGGTTGCATGTACGTTTTACATCGACGTACATGATATTGACCGTTACTTATCCGGTGAACTTGCTGGCTTAGCTGAAATATACACTTTTCCAGAAGACATAAAAACCCATGAGGAGGAATAACCCATGAAAAAATTATTAATCCTGACTTTTCTATTTGCCTTTGCGTTTAACTCAATTGGTTTTGCGGCAATTGGCGGTTCAAAACCAAGAATGTCAGCCCCCCGCTCCGCGCCTACCCAACAGGCTCCCAGCAGCACTTCAAACTATAAACCTTCGGCTCCTGCCAACAGCTATAGTGAAAAAGCGCCAGCAGCTAAAACTGCCACTCCACAGGCCGGGCAACAACAATCTACCAGTGGCGGATTCATGCGCAACCTTGGTATGATCGGCGGCGGTATGTTATTAGGCGGTATGCTGGGCAGTATGTTTGGAAACTCGCCTTTCCTGGCTTCGTTAGTTGAGATGTTGTTCAATGTGCTGATCCTTGCCGGTATTTTTATCGGTGGACGTTATCTGTGGAATAAATTTAAAACCAAACCTGACGATCATCGGAAGAATCCACGCGACTTCTAAGGATAATCGAATAAGCTTCAGTAAAGGTTTAGACTTATTCAGCTAAATTAGAATTCTTGGCAATTGACTAACTTCGAATGAATGAAGGTGGACCTTAATGCTATTGCATTGAGATCCACCTTTTTTGGGTTTGATCTTGTTATGCTTCTAGTTTAATGGTTCATACTACCTACCAAGAAGGTTCTCTTCGGTGTGGCAGCTTGCAATTCAACACCCATTATTATATCATTTTGTAATAGACAAGCATATCTTGGTCTATTACAGCAAGTGAAAAGGAATTCTACCATGAAATTATTTAGCACTCATAAAATTGTTCCAGAATACGAAGGACTTACTATTGAGCAGTACTTAAAACAAGTATTATTATACTCTGGTCGCAAGCTTCAGAAGCTAACCCGCCTGAAAGGCGTGCGTTTAAATGGCAAGCCAGCCTTTCTTCAGCGAAAATTAAAAACAGCTGATCAGTTACAAGTCATGACTTTTGCGGATACCACTTACGGCGTTCAACCCGAACCAGGTCAAGTTGACATGCTGTATGAAGACGAATACCTAATGGTATTAAACAAGCCAGCAGGTCAATTGGTACACCCAACTGGTCAGACTACAAGCGGCACTTTGGCCAACTATCTGGCATTTCATTTGCAGCAGCATAAAATAACCGCTACCATCCGCCCAATCCATCGATTGGATCGGGATACCTCAGGCTGCGTAATCTTTGCCAAAAATGCGCACTCCCAAGCTCTGCTTGAGCAGCAGTTAAAGGAAAAAGTTCTGCAGCGCACTTACTTAGCTTTAGTCAAAGGCGTAATCCAGCCAGCGGCCGGAACCATTGATGCACCAATCGGGCCACATCCCAGCATGCCGAATCGACGCGCTATTACCAGGCAGGGTCAGACTGCTGTGACCAATTATCAAACTATCCACATTTTCCCGAACGCTTCACTAGTCGAGCTGTCATTAGAAACAGGAAGGACACACCAAATTCGTTTGCACCTGGCTCATGTCGGGTTTCCGATTATTGGCGATGGCATGTACGGAATACGTTCATCACTCATAGCTAGGCAGGCATTGCATGCAACTTCTGTCGCCTTTAATCATTTAGGCGATCATCGCAAAATTATTGTAACAGCACCCTTAGCCATCGATATTGAAAATGCCATAAACAAGATCACAAACTAACCGTAATAAAAAATCAGCTCAACTGTGTTGAGCTGATTTTTTATTACGGTTATCTCACTATAGCTTGACATTTTCGGTTGCAGGCTGAGCATCAACAGATGGTCGAATATTGGACAACTGAGAAAGCAGCATTCCTGCCATCATCAGCACACATCCCATAAGTTCCTGAAAGCCAAGCTGCTCATTCAAGATAAGCCAACCGCCAATTGCAGCAAATACCGTTTCCATACTCAGAATAATCGCAGCATGAGAAGGGGCAGCATTTTTCTGCCCGACAATCTGCAAAGTATAAGCAATGCCAACAGAACAAATCCCACCATACAGGATTGGAACACCGGCCTGGATAACACCCGTTAAAGTGATGCTCTCCATCACCAAAGCCACACCAAGACTTAAGATTGCACAAGTCAGAAACTGAAAAAACGCTAAATGCAAAGAGTTAACCTTCCGGGCATAGTGATCAATATACAAAATATGAGCCGCCCAAAAGAAAGCCCCTAATAACTCCAGGAAATCACCATATGAAATGGCAAAACTTTCTTTAACACATAAAAAATACAAACCAATTACGGCCAAGATGGATCCCAACCAGGTGCTAAGCATAATTCGCTGCTTTAAAAATATTCCGGCCAAGGGCACCAACACAATATACAAGCACGTGATAAAAGCACTTTTTCCAGCCGTCGTATAGATTAAGCCAATTTGCTGTAATGAAGCGGCAATAAATAAAATAATACCAGCCAGTAAGCCAATACGCCAGGAACTTTGTGCAGCCACATTGGCATGTTCCGCATGCGTATTATTGCGGCCATATAGGATAAGAGGCAGTAAGGAAACAGCCCCCAGCGCAAATCTTAAGCCATTAAAGCTAAATGGGCCAATAAATTCCATTCCAACACGCTGAGCTACAAACGCAAAACCCCAAATGGCTGCTGCCAGCAATAGCAGCATATTTGATCTACATTTCATGTAAAGGACTCCTTCGGCAACAACTAAGATAAGGTTGATTGTAAACCAAAGCACTGACCTAGTCAATGTTTGATTACTAAAAATCATGCAGTAAGGAAAATTTCTTCTGTTTCTTTGAAGAAGTACCCTGTTGACGCAAATAACGAAAAATGAGCAGAACGCTGTACGCGCCGCTGCTCATTCTACCTTATATGAGAAAAATCCCAACAATAGTCATAGCCAGAAATCCGGCCAATACCGGTACTAAGTTACGTCTGGCGAGTTCAAAAGGGCTGACATTGCAGATTGCAGCCACTGCAATGAGACTCCAGGGAATTAGCGTCCCGCCGCCAGTAAAAATTCCCGAGATCTGCCCCAAAGCAGTCATTGTTGCAATCCCCGAGCCAGTAGAGACCGAGAATAGCTTAGCCAAAGAACCAACCAGGGATATCCCCGAGAATCCTGACCCATCCAAGCCGGTAATAATCCCCACCAGCGTAATGGTAAAGGCTCCGACCACAGCGTTTATCGGTACAGAGTGAGCCATAACAATTCCTAGATCATTAACCAGACCATTCGACCCTGGCGGCAGTACTTTGCCAAAAATTGCGGTAAATCCACTATCCCCCAAATAAAAGAATGCGGCAATTGGAATAATGGGTCCAAAAACAGTAATTCCAAATTTAAATCCCTCTACAAGATAGCTTGTTGTAGTTTCCAAGACTCGGCCACGATGAGTAAGTAATGCAATAATGATGAGAATAAAAATTGAAGTACCGCCAATCAATGCCGTGGCATCACCACCTCGCAAGTCAAGCACATACATGACTGCCACGTCGATACAGAAAAACACTGGAACCATGGCAGCTAATATTTTTTTAGCTGTTGATGTTAATTCAAAAGCAGGCTCACCTGTTCTTATTTGTTCAACATCAGCAAACGTTTCTTCTGCTTCGATACTTAATTTACCGTTTCTCATATCACGCCGTAACATCCAATAAGCAACACTGACGGTGACTATTCCCATGACTAATATCAATGGAACACTGGCATTTACCACAGCCTGCACCGGAATTCCAGCAGCATCTGCTGTTAGTTTTGGCGCCGCTTGAATGACCCAATCACTGGCTAGTGCAATTCCATGCCCAAATAAATTCATCGCCATAGCGACTCCTATTGCCGGCAGACCCACCCGCCTGCCAACAGGCAGCAGCACGGCTCCCATCAGGGCGGCGGCTGGCGATGGCCAAAAAAACCACGAAATCACCATCATAAAAACCCCTATGATCCAATAAGCCATCCCGGGAGAACGAATGATTTGCGCAAAGGGTGCCACCATAAGCTCATTGACCCCAGTGCTGGATAAAGACTTACTCATAGCGACAATCAGTGAAATAACCAAAATAGTACCAGCTAATTCATTAATTGCATAAACAAAACTATTAAATATTCCGATTGTCGCCATGCTGAAACTACCTTTTGCAAAGTAACCGATAATGAAAATACCAATCATACATACCAAACTGCTGTCACGGCGTAAAATCATTGTAGTCATGATGAGCAAAATAAAGATGCTGAACGTCCAATGCAATGCCGTAATTTCAATCCCCATCTATGCCTCCCCCTTCCTCGACGACATTCCCACTGCCATTGTATGATAAGGAAGCAAAATAGAAACATCATTCAAAAAAATAATTATTATTCTTAAACACATCTCAACGAGCATACGAACACGATGACGCAGCAAAAAAGCTAGGGAACGGATTCTCCCCCGTTCCCTAGCTTTTTTGCTTAGATTTTAATCTTTTGCAGGGTCATAGGTCTTAGCAAAACCTTTTCCCTGGCCATCTGGCAACGCACAATCTTCAGCTACAATATCATTTCCCTCTGTCCTGGCAAAGCCCTTTCCCGCACTGGCGCAATGATTTGCAGGCGGAGCATCATCCGCGTCAGTCCGCGCAAATCCTTTATCCTGCCCTGATGGCAGTGGACAATTCTCAGCAGCGATTTCACTGCCTTCAGTGCGTGCAAACCCTTTGCCGGCACTGCTGCAATCAACGATTTTTTGATTCTCTTCTGACATAATAACTCCTCCATACTATTTTTTTATTATTTTACCTGCAATCCACAAGATCCGCTCTTAAGAACTAATAGTATGCATAAGCTGCAGGTTAAATGACACTTTATACAATGCTCTCTATTTGTTAGAAACTCTATAAGCCATAGGATCGAATATTTAAACCACAAGTATGCTAAGTCTAAAAAGGCCCAAAGATCAGGCAGCAAGATTTGCTGTTCCTCTAAGACATTGCATACTTATGATTTAAACAGAACCTCATAGGCCAAACTATGTACTCAAATGGTTCTTTCACCAGGCTGCCAATCAATTGGGCATCTGCCGCCACTTTGTAAAGCCTGTAACACTCTAAGTGTTTCATCAACACTACGTCCTACATTTAAATCACTGACTACCTGATAACGAAGTATTCCTTCTGGGTCAATGATAAACAATCCTCTTAATGCTATGCCTTGATCTTCAATTAATACACCATAATCTCTAGCTGCTTGCTTAGTGATATCGGAAGCAAGCGGATAGTCAAGACCACCCAGTCCGCCGGCATCGCGCGAGGTATTAATCCAAGCTCGATGTGAATAAACACTATCTACGCTGACCCCGAGCACTTCAGCACCAACGCTATTAAATTCGGCAAGTTTACTATTAAATCCACGGATTTCGGTTGGGCAGACAAAAGTGAAATCTAACGGATAGAAGAATAACACCAGCCATTTACCTTGATAATCAGCCAGGCTCACCACTTCGTCCAAAGTTTCAGGATTCTTTGTAGTAACCATTGAAAAATCAGGGGCTTTTTGACCAACTTTAAGCAACATTCTAAGCAACTCCTTTAAACGATAATCATAATTATTATTAATTAAATAATATTATTAATTAAATGGTTTGTCAATATATTTTTCCAAAATTTAAAAATTATTTGTTTCAAATTGTTTTAATTTTCCAATAATGTGTTAATTATAAACCAATCTTGTCCATAAGCAAAGAATTTTAATTTCCAGGAATGTTAAGCATGAAAGTATGAAAAACTATAATAAGCTTGAGGACAAAATTGGGGAGGGAATTAGATGGATAAAAAATCTTTAAAAAGCAAATTGCTTCGCCGCAAATACAAACGCTATGCCGCAGCAGTGGCAGGTGCTGCAATTATGGCAGGCGCTGCATTACCCGGTCTCCCGATTGCCAGTGCTGCCTCTGCCAAAAGCCCGCTAACATCTCCAACTCCAATTGCATTAAAATCTGCATTGTTTAATAAAGATAGTGAAACGCCAGTAAAACAAGTTACTGCTGAAAAGACAGAAAAGACGGCATCAAAAGAAAAGAGAGAAAAGTCATCAAAACCACCCGGAAGAGGCTGGCACGAACACAATCACAGCTGGCCAGGATCTGATGAAAATCAAGGATGGTATGAGAACGGCAAAATCTATTATCGCAGTGATAATCACCGTTATAATAGCTGGAGTTCTGCGAACTATTTGTCTAATCCGATCGATTATTTCAAAGATTATGCTTCCAATTACGGATTTGACCGTTATCGGGATTCTTTTACACTTCTTTCCCAATCAAACAATAGTGCAACCATTTTAGTTAAGAAAACAACCACTGGTAAGCAATATATTGTTGAATTAGATCGCGATAACTATAATAGTTGGGAAATTGCTGCTGTTCGCGGTATCTTACGTTAACAGTAATGAAACTGTATGAATAATGGCGTATAAAGCAGTTGTTCGCCTTTAGCCAGCTCAAGCAGACTTCCTTGAACATTAGCAGGCATTGAAGATGGTTGAGCGTTATGATAACATAACGCTAGTAATTAAATAAGGTTGCCTGGAATATGCGTTAACTGAATATGTCCAACCTACTTTTATAACCGGGGAATTTGATGTTATGCAGCTGCCGAGCCACCCTGAGTGGATGGCAAAAACATAACTAGGATGCCCACCTGCGAGCAGCGGGTTTGGACATATAAAGACAACGGTATTATGGGCTAACATTTTAAAGGGATTTGCTTACTTCGCAAATCCCTTTTTTACGTCTAAAATAATGTCAGTCTGCTGAAAACTCCTCGCTTTGTGCGAATAATTACTAAAGATTGACAGTTGTACAAGGGCAGAATATACTTATATTTGTAAATATTCTAACTTTAGGGGGGCAATTATGAAAACAGTTTTTCTCAATGCCGCGAAATTAGATTTCGATAACAAACTGGATTTTTCACCACTAAGGGAACTGACTACTTTAACAAACTATGAAGCCAGTAGCAATGATGAAATTCTCGAACGTGTCCAGGGTCAGGATATTATTATCACCAAGGAAATGCCTGTTGGCAGAGACGTAATCTCTCAATTTCCTCCTTCAGTCAAACTGATTTGCGAAGCAGGTACCGGCTATAATAATATTGATATTGTGGCTGCCAAAGAAAAGAATATTGCCGTCTGCAATATTCCAAGTTATAGTACCGAGGCTGTGGCTCAATTGGCCATTACCTTTGTTCTTAACCTTAGCGCTTCACTGCCTCAGCAGCAGCTTATGCTTGAGCGGAAAAACTTTGATAACTTTACTAAATATCTTCAAGTTCCTCATTTCGAAGTACAAGGCAAAACACTTGGTGTAATTGGTGCCGGCGCTATCGGCCGCCATGCCATAAAAATTGCTCTTGTGTTAGGCATGAAGGTGCTTGTTTATGATCCTTTCCCAAAACCATGGGATGACGAGAATGTAAAATTCACTAGCGTAGAAGAAGTTCTTAAACAAAGCGATTTTATCACGTTACACTGCCCGCTAATGGCTGATACCAAGCATATTATCAATAAAGACCGCCTTAAATTAATGAAACCGACTGCCTATATTGTGAATACTTCACGCGGCCCGCTGATCAATGAAGCGGATTTAATTGAAGCCTTGAATAACAAAACCATTGCCGGAGCCGCTCTTGATGTACAAGATCCTGAGCCACCAGCATTAGATAACCCATTATTCTCTATGGACAACGTTATCATGACTCCACACATCGGCTGGCGCCGTTACGAATCCAGACAGCGCTTGATTAACCTCATGGCTGACAATATTAAAGCTTTCTTACAAGGTCAGCCTATTAATGTTGTAAACTCAAAATAACCTTCGGTATAAAGCAACAGGCCCAACAGTCACTATGACTGTTGGGCCTGCCTTATTTCTATTTCCTTACAATTGCTGTACCCGGCCAATAATTCCTGAAACAAGCCGCACTTTGATCCCACGGTGATGTATGGCACTTGAGGTCAAAATATCCTTAACAACACCTTCTGTCAACTGTCCGGTGCGCTGATGCTGTTTCTGTACCACTTTTACCGTAATACCTGGAACTATATTTTTTCGTAATGTATGGGGCATCCAATCCCCTCCTTATTCATGTTCCTAAAATTAGAAGCTGCTAAGTCTCTTGTAAGACCGCTGATTTCCGTTCTAATAAACCTGTTGTCAAATAAACACCACCAAATACCAGCAAGCCCCCTATCCATTGAGCGCTTGTAATGTGTTCACCCAGCATGACACTGATCATTGCTGTAAATACAGGCATAAGATTAAGAAATACCCCTGCTTTGCTGGCACCAACATCACGAACTGCCATATTCCAAAATATAAAGGAACCCACTGAAGGAAATACCACCATATATAAAATGCCGGTAATCGCAAGCATCCCAATTTTACCGGTATCAAGCTCTTGAAACATGGCAAACGGGAACATAAGCAAAACTGCAATGGCAGTCGAAACCGTTGTGGCAGTAATGGGCGGAGTGGATAGTTTTTTAGCAATGATGGTGTAGAATGTCCATATCAACACAGCGATTACCATCAGTAAATCACCAACATTATATTGGGCTGTTAGGATGCGGGTAAAATCTCCCCCTGTTAAAACCACCAGGGCACCCACAAGAGAAATACTAACCCCCAGCCACTGTAAACCCGAAACTCGTTCTTTAAACAGGATTACCGAAAAAACAACAATTAATCCTGGATTTATCGCACTCACTAATGCCGCATTGGTCGCAGTTGTATACGCCAAGGCTGAATAGAGCACGATATTATACCCAATGACACCTAAGACTCCCATGCAGGTTAATAAGAACCAATCCTTTTTGACTGCCATCCAGTCTATTGGGCTCTCAAGCTGACGAGCAACAGGATATAATAAAAAAAGCGCAAGTGCCCAGCGGAAAAGCGTAATCCAATATGGTGTTATTTCTGCAATAACATATTTGCCAAATACATAATTGCCAGCCCAAAACAAATTGCACAAAATCAGCAAAACCCATATTTGCAATTTGGACATCTTTATTCACTCCCTAGAGACAATGCAATCACGAACTTAGCTCTGCCAAATTGCCTATCCCGATAAATAAAAAACCATTAGATCCGAAACTTAGCAACTTGCCACAAAACGCTCTTTATCGCTCTTCGCGATTATAGGAAATACCGAGCGCTCCCGGCGCTGCTACCTGTCGTTTCTTAGTCTCACGACTAACAAAAATTAATACCACAATGGTAATCACATAAGGCAGCATTTTTAAGAAAAATGATGAAATCGTGATTCCCATTGTTTGCAAATGAAAACCCATGACATCAACGGCACCAAATAATAAACTTCCTAAGAAAGCCTTTGACGGATTCCAGGTAGCAAAAATAACCAGAGCAACTGCAATCCAGCCGCGGCCAGCTGTCATATTTTCCAGCCAAGATGGCGCGTATGCCAAGGACAAATAGGCACCGGCAATTCCGGCGAGCATCCCACCCAGTATTACACAGCAATAACGTACTGCAAAGACATTGATACCAGCGGCATCGGCTGCACCTGGATTCTCACCGACCGCTCTGACTTTTAGTCCGGTTTTCGTACGATATAGAACAAACCAAGAAATAATAGCAAGAGCATATCCTAAATAGACCAGCCAATCGTGTTGAAACAAAATTGGTCCTAACCACGGGACTTGGCTTAATCCCAATACCGGGACAGGCTTAAAAGTGGTAGCAAGCGGTATACCAATGAGATTCTTACCAATATAACCGCTGAGACCGGTCCCAAAAATGGTCAAAGCCAGGCCAGTGACTACTTGATTGGCCCGTAATGTTATTGTTAAAAAAGCATGGATCAAAGCCATCAGACCACCCGCTAAGATGGATGCACCTGCCCCCAGCCACTGATTATCTGTTTGTAATGTAATCATAAAGCCGGTTACAGCACCAACCAGCATCATCCCTTCTACCCCCAGGTTGATTACCCCGGCCCGCTCTGCAATAATCTCACCGATTGCTGCATAAAGGATCGGGGTTCCGGCGATAATGCCTGTCGCTAGAATTGACACCAAAAGTGATTGCTCCATTATCTTTTGCCTCCTTTGCTGCTTAAGCGCAAACGATGCTCAACAAATATTTCTCCACCCACGACAAAAAATAAAATAGCACCTTGCAGCATGGCAACGGTCGCTGCCGGAAAACCACTTGTTTGGATGCTGTATCCGCCAACTAACAGTCCGCCAAATACAAAGGAAACCACAACAATAGCCCAAGGGTTTAACCTGGCTAACCAGGCAATAATGATTGCAGAGTAACCATATCCAGGTGAAATGCCGTGCTGCAGGCGCTGTGTGATTCCCGATACTTCAGTCATACCCGCAATCCCCGCCAAACCACCGCTAATAAACATGACTAAAAGGATATTCTTGATATAATTCATACCGGCATATCGAGCTGCTACTGCACTTTCACCACTGACTCTTATTTCAAAGCCCCACTTGGTATATTGAAGCACCACATAAAGCACTAGAGCGGCAATCAGCGCAATAATCAAACCGATATGAATGCGGCTTGCCCCTAAAACAGGTAAGATTGCACCTTCAGAGAAAGGTGCCGTTATTGGAAAGTTAAAGCCATTGGGGTCTTTCCAAGGGCCATAAACTAAATAGTCCACCCATAAAATTGCAATATAATTAAGCAGCAAGGTTGTGATGGTTTCATTAACCTTTAGAAATGCTCGTGGAATGGCAGGGATAAGTCCCCAGAGACCGCCAAATACAAATCCTAAAATTAGCATACAGGATAAAAGAATATAGCCTGGCCATTCAGGATAATGAAGTGCCAGCCAGGTAGCGCCGACGGCTCCCATATAGAGTTGACCCTCGGCACCGATATTCCAAAGCTGCATACGAAAGGCTAATGATACGCCTAGTCCGGTCAGCATCAGCGGAATTGCTTTTACTACGGTTTCTGACAGCCCGTAGGCTGAGCCAAAGGCGCCATCAAACATCAGCATATAAATATCCAAGGGGTTCTTACCGGTTGCTGCAATAAAAAGCCCCGCAAAACACAGACCAACCACTATGGATAAGATCGGCACCAGCACTAAAACCCATTTGGCGATTGTATTTCTTTTTTCAAAGTGAATGTTTGTCATCATCTCATACCACATCTTGTTTCAACATCCTTTTTCCAGCCATCATCATACCGATCGCTTCAACCGTTGTCGACCTCGGTTCGACAATCCCCATGACTTCACCTTCATGCAAAACGGCAATCCGGTCACTCATTGCCAGCAATTCATCCAGCTCTTCCGAAATGAGCAATACTGCCTTCCCAGCATCCCGCTGTGCCAGCAGCAGTTTACGGACGGTTTCCATAGCCCCAACGTCCAGCCCCCTCATCGGATAAACGGCAACAATAATCCTGGGATCAGCTGAAATTTCACGTGCTAATAATAATTTCTGCAAGTTGCCGCCTGACAGCATTTTTACGGGATTTAACAAATTAGCCATCTTGACATCAAACTGCTGAACGACAGCTTCTGTATCTTGAGCGGCCTGCTGCCAATTAATAAACCAGCCAGAAGCTTGCTTATAGCTTTTTAAAAGAAAATTATCAACTGCATTTAAGCCAGGAACAAGTCCTGTACCTAATCGATCTTCCGGCACATAGCTAACTCCAGCCTGAATCAAATCCCGGACACTGCTATTGGTGTAATTCACACCATCCACATACTTTTCGCCATCTTCCAAAGATCTCAGTCCGGCAACCACTTCAGCTAATTCACTTTGTCCATTGCCAGCAACACCAGCAATACCGAGGATTTCCCCACCAGCAATCTCCAGCGTTACTTGTTTAATGGCCATTTGCCCCCGGTTTCCTAAACAGGAAATATTGTTCAAAGTCAAAATTTTATTGCCATCATGCTGCACTTTCTCTGGTACTTCGAGCATGACACTGCGTCCAACCATCATCGTCGTAAGTTCTCGTTCATTGGTTACAGCAGTCGTTACTGTTCCAATCGATTTGCCGCCTCTGAGTACTGTAATTCGATCTGTATTTTCCATCACTTCACTTAGCTTATGAGAAATGACGATCACAGATTTACCCCGATCAACCATTAATCGCAGCATTTTATATAACTCGGTGGCTTCCTGAGGTGTTAATACAGCAGTAGGCTCATCTAGAATTAATATCTCGGCTCCCCAGAACAGCACTTTAATAATTTCCGCCCGCTGCTGTTCACCGATAGAGAGCTGCCAGACTTTTGCACCAGGATCAATATGAAAACCATATTCCTTGCAGAAATCCTGAATTTTTTTGTGGACTTCATAAAGATTATAGTATTCGCCGCTTGATTGCAGACCTAAGATGATATTTTCAGCAACTGTAAACGTTTTTACCAGTTTGAAATGCTGATGAACCATACCGATTCCTTTTTCGACCGCATCTTTCGGCGAATATAACTCCACTGGCTGACCTTGAACATAAATTTCGCCACCATCAGGACGATAAAGGCCGGTAAGAATACTCATCAACGTACTCTTGCCAGCTCCATTTTCTCCTAATAAAGCATGGATCTCACCTTGGTTAATACTTAGGTTCACTTGATCATTGGCGATAACGCCTGGAAAACACTTGGTGATTTCTCTCATTACTACAAGTGGAGTGCCCATATTTCGCTCCCTTTCCCGAGGGTTTAATAATAAGTGAGGCCGCTTGTAATAAACGGCCCCGTTTTCTTGCTTATTTTGAAATTTTTCCTTCGACACCTTTAACAAACCAGTTGAATTCCAGCATCTCTTTGTCAGTCATTTTCTGCCCAGCCGGAACTTTTACTTGTCCATCCTGGTCAGTAATCGGGCCAGTGAATACATCCCATTCACCTTTGACAATACTATCTTTCTTCTTAGCGATCAATGCTTTAGTATCTTCACTAACCATTGGCCCGTATGGTGCTAAGTCAACGATATTCTCAGACATAGCTCCCCAGTATTGTTCTGATTTCCAAGTTCCGTCCATAACAGACTTAACGACTTTCACATAATAGGGTCCCCAGTTCCAAACTGGACCAGTCAGGATGGCCTTAGGCGCAAAGGACCGCATATCCGTGTTATAGGAAACAGCAAATTTACCTTTCTCTTCAGCCGCTTGCATTGGGCCAGGCGTATCTTGATGCATCGCAATAACATCAGCACCAGCATCAAGCAAACTTTTGGCCGCATCCTTCTCAGCTGCCGGATTGTACCAGGTGTTAGTCCAAACAACCTTTACAGTCGCATTCGGATTAACCGATTGAGCACCTAAGGTAAATGCATTAATACCCCGGATAACTTCTGGGATTGGGAACGCAGCGACATAGCCGATGACATTGCCTTGAGTCTGTTTTCCGGCAGCGATTCCGGATAAATAACGAGCTTGATACATTCTACCAAAATATGTACCGACGTTCTTGGCTGTTTTAAAGCCTGAACAGTGCATAAATACGACATCAGGAAACTTTTGAGCTACCTTTTGCACATAGTCCATATAGCCGAAGCTGGTAGCAAAAATAACTTTATTACCTTTCATTGCCAACTCGGTCAACACTCTTTCAGCGTCAGCACCTTCAGGAACAGATTCAACGAAAGTTGTCTCTACGTTAGGCATTTCTTTTTCCAAATACTTCTTAGCCTGATCATGGGCATAAGACCAACCAGCATCACCAACTGGCCCAACATAAATAAATGCAACTTTAAGCTTTTCTTGACCAGCCGGTTTGTTTTCAGCAGGCTTTTGCCCGCCACAGCCAGTAACCAGGACTGCTGTAATTAAGAATGCAATTAACAACAACACACTGTATTTGCGTTTTAACTTGTCCACCAGATCTCCTCCCCAATATTAAGGTTTTATTATGAGGCACTTGCCTCGGATAACGATATGGAGTGTGCATGAGCTTGAGGGAAGTACGCGACTAGCAACCAAATAGTGCCGGCGTGCTTTTATGATGACTAGTAAAGTTTAACCATAAACAAAAGGCCCTAAACACAGATTATCGTTTAGCGCCATTGCTTTAAAGTAATATTAGGACATAATATCTACGTTACCAATTGTATCCCAAAATGAGATAAAAGTCCAGTGTCAAAATTCTTTGTTTCACCAGTAACCTGTCACCCTGTTAACCAAGGTCACCCTTGTTAAAGAAAGTTTGCACTTTTGCTAAATCAGCCGGAGTATTTACATTCACGAAAGACTGCCCGGCATCAGGAATTCCCTCAAATTCGTCAGATTGAATATAACGAACCTTCACTTTACCAAAAATGTCAGTAAGCTTACGGTTATCTTGTCCGAGCATGACTTCAATAGCGTTCATACAATTCCGGCTATAAATGGCATGAAGTGGATGACGATAACCGTCGTAGTCTGGAACTATGATATCATAATCGGCAATCTGGTTTTGCATGTAACAAATCACCGCTGAATTCAACAATGGATGATCACAGCCCACAAGAAAAATAAAAGGTGAGGACGCGTAATATAAACCTGCGTGGATGCCACTTAATGGCCCCATACGAGGCAGCCTGTCAACTTGGACTTGAAGTCCCAAATAAGTATACTTTTCCGGTTGATTCGTGATAATGAGGGGTGGTAAACAAAACAAGGGTAATAATTTAGCCAAAATGACTTCAATCATAGGCTGATTACCCAGCTTCACAAAAGCCTTATCTTGCCCCATCCGGCTGCTTTTACCACCAGCCAGAATGACCGGTGTCAACCTGGATATCGGCTTGTTCATAAAAGATTCTCCTTCGAAATTACGATACTCAACTAGGTAATCCATCGTCAGTCACACTGCAGTCCATTCATAAGCAGTAAATCAATTGAAAAAAAGAAGCTGTCTCAATAACAATTGAGACGCTCATCTTAACCGACGCAAAAAGCGTATTTCTTACTAGAAGAATAGCTTGCATTGCAATTATTATACCATTAGAATGCGCAAATTCCTTAAGAAATCTTCTTATGCCCATAAAGCACTCAAATTCACCCATTTAAACAATAAATTATTTGCCAGTAAATATTGCCTTACGCTTTTCAATGAAAGCAGCCATGCCTTCTTTTTGATCAACGGTTGAAAAGCACAACCCAAATACTTCCGCTTCATAGACCACACCCGTATCCAGCTCATCATCAACGCCATTATTAATTGCAGCCTTACACATTTGCACAGCAAAAGGAGCACATTGCATGATTTTTCCGGCCATTGCTCTGGCTGCTGACATTAATTCCTCCGGATCTACTACCTGGTTTACCAAACCGATACGATAGGCCTCAGCAGCATCAATCATCGCTCCGGTAAACAGCAGTTCCTTCGCTCTGCCCTTTCCTATCAGACGCGGCAGCCGCTGTGTGCCGCCATACCCCGGCGTAATTCCTAACGTGACTTCAGGCTGGGCAAACTTAGCTTTACTTGATGCAATTCGAATGTCACAGGCCATTGCCAGCTCGCAGCCGCCGCCTAATGCAAAGCCATTAATGGCGGCAATAACTGGCTTAGGCAGGGTTTCGATTTTATTAAAAACACTTTGCCCCAGCCTTGCCCACTCACGACCGCCTTCAACAGATAAAGACTGCATTTCTGTAATGTCTGCGCCAGCCACGAACGATTTTGTTCCACTGCCTGTCATAATAACAACTTTTACTGAATCATCCTGAGCCAGCAAGTCAAAGAGGCGGTCAAGCTCCTTGATCATGACTTCGTTCAAAGCATTTAGCGCTTGCGGGCGACAAAGAGTGAGAATACAAATACCATTGCTAATTTCATATTGCAAGGTTTCGTAAGAATTCATAGCCTACCTCCCATCAGTTATATCTGTAATCACTACAGAGTCATTTAGAAACCAGTAGGACTCACTGGTTATAGCTATAAAAGCCTTTTCCGCTCTTGCGGCCAAGATGACCGGCCTGAACCATTTTCCTGAGCAGTGGGCAAGGCCGGTATTTCGGATCACCGAACCCGTGATAGAGTACTTCCATGATGGATAAAACGGTATCGTTGCCAATAAGATCGGAAAGTGCCAACGGACCCATCGGGTGGTTAAAGCCAAGCTTAGCACAATGATCGATATCTTCAGCGGAAGCTACACCCTCCATGAGCGCAAAAACTGCTTCATTAATCATTGGTATCATGATACGGTTCCCGATAAAACCGGGAGAATCAGCTACCATGACCGGATTCTTATTGAGTTTAACAGCAAGAGCTTTCACGGCATCGCTGGTTTCCTGGCTGGTCGCTAACCCATTAATCACTTCAACTAACTTCATAACAGGCGCCGGATTAAAAAAATGCATGCCAATAAATTGTTCAGGTCGATTCGTAGTCGCGGCAAGGGCGGTAATCGGTACCGATGAGGTATTGCTTGCTAAAATAGTGTGAGCAGGACAAAGACTATCGAGCGTTTGGAAGATACTGCGTTTAATATCGGCATTTTCAACTGCTGCTTCTACCACTAAATCAACCTGACAAGCCTCTTTGTCTAATGTCACCGTACCTGAGATTCTCGCCATAATTTCAGTTTTTTCTTCACTGGTAAGTTTGCCTTTATCTATGCTTCTGAGCAAATTTTTCTCAATACCGACAATCCCTTTGTCTACAAGTTCCTGCTTGATATCATGAAGAACCACAAAAAGGCCGCTTTGCGCCATGACTTGCGCAATCCCACTCCCCATTTGGCCAGAACCGATAATCAGCACTTTAGTAAAGTCCATATCAAGCTCCTCCTATATTCTTTCAATGATCGTGGCAACCCCTTGGCCACCGCCGATACAAAGTGTTGCAAGACCACGTTGCACCTGGCGCTGCTCCATGGCATGGATTAAAGTCACTAATATTCGTGCACCACTAGCACCAATCGGATGCCCGAGTGCAATGGCGCCGCCGTTCACATTCACCTTTTCTTTACTAAAACCTAACTGCTGTCCAACTGCGAGAAATTGTGCGGCAAAAGCTTCATTCGCTTCAATAAGATCAAGGTCAGCAATTGCAAGACCAGCCTTGGCAAGTGCCTTTAGCGTTGCCGGGACTGGCCCCACGCCCATAATCGCAGGATTTACACCGCCGGACGCATAGCTGATAATACGAGCGAGCGGCTTGATCCCTAACTCTTGCGCTTTATCAGCAGACATGATCACCAATGCAGCGGCCCCGTCATTAATACCTGAAGCATTCCCAGCTGTTACTGTTCCATCTTTTTTAAAGGCCGGCTTAAGCGCTGATAACTTTTCAACAGTCGTGTCTGCCTTGGGGTACTCATCCGTATCAAAGACAAGTTCACCCTTCTTGCCTTTGATCGTAATTGGTACGATTTCATTGCGGAAAGCACCACTTGCAATGGCTTGAACAGCTTTAGTCTGAGATTCAAAGGCCAGTTCATCCTGCAACTTACGGCTAACACCATATTGCTCTGCAACATTTTCTGCAGTAATCCCCATATGATAATCATCAAAAGCGCACCACAAACCATCGGTAATCATCGCATCAGTTAGTTTTCCATTTCCCATCCGATAGCCCCAGCGAGCCTTGCTATCAAGTAAATACGGTGACTGACTCATGTTTTCCATGCCGCCGGCAACAATAATGTCCGCTTCCCCCGCCATGATCGCTAAAGCAGCGAGGTTTACAGCTTTCAGACCTGAGCCGCATACTTTATTGATGGTATAGGAAGGTACCTCTACAGGCAGGCCGGCCTTAATGGCAGCCTGCCGCGCCGGATTTTGACCTAGTCCTGCCTGTAGTACATTTCCCATAATAACCTCATCAACTGCCTGAACGCTACTGCCTGCT